>JASEIE010000267.1 GCA_030024065.1 Thermodesulfobacteriota bacterium | reverse complement strand
AACTCTACCCGGGGAGATACAGACGTATAGATTAATTTTTTCACACCTTCTGAGGGATTACGAGGAGTGGTAGATTTTCCTTGAAAAGTGAGGAGATAAAAGGTAGAAAAGAGGAAGATCAGATTCTTGGAATCTTTTCAAATTTAAATCGAAGGGGGGATCCATGATGGCAGAAAGAGAAAAGATCAATCCTTTTGAGATGGCGAAGAAGCAAATTGAACTCGCTGCTAAATATTTAAATTTGAACGCTGGGTTGTTGGAGAAGTTGAAGAATACAAAAAGGGAGTTGACCGTCCATTTTCCAGTCAAGATGGATGATGGATCGGTGAAGATTTTTACAGGTTATCGGGTCCAACATGATGTTTCAAGGGGGCCTGCAAAAGGAGGGCTGAGGTACCACCCGGATGTCGATCTGGATGAGGTGAGGGCCTTAGCCATGTGGATGACCTGGAAGTCCGCTGTGGTCAATATTCCATTCGGAGGAGCAAAGGGAGGGATAGAATGTAATCCCAAGGAGATGTCGCTCAAGGAGATAGAAAATATGACACGGAGATTCACATGGGAGATCTCCTTTATGCTGGGTCCCGAACAGGACATTCCTGCTCCAGATGTTTATACCAATCCCCAGGTGATGGCCTGGATCATGGACACTTACAGCATTCTGAAAGGTTATTCTGTTCCGGGGGTGGTGACCGGCAAACCCATTGAACTGGGAGGTTCGCTGGGCAGGTTTGAGGCAACAGGCCGTGGAGTGGTGATCACTTCACTCGAGGCGCTCAAATATTTAAAAAAGTCGGTTGAGGGAGCAACCATTGCCATTCAGGGCTTCAGGGCTGCGGAAATGTGGGAAGCATTGCGGCCAAGTATTTCCAACGTCTGGGTGCAAAGATCATTGCCATCAGCGATTCGAAGGGCGGGCTCTATAATGAAAGGGGTCTTGATCTGGAGAGGGCGCTCGATTGCAAGAGAAAATATTCATGTTTTGTCTGCGATAAAGAGGAGGAGACGGAGATTACCAATGAGGATCTGCTGGAGCTGGATTGCGATATCCTGGTTCCCGCCGCGCTGGAGAATCAGATCACGGAGAAGAATGCTCCCCGCATCAAGGCCAGGATGATTTCCGAGGGAGCCAACGGGCCCACGACACCGGAGGCTGATGAGATTTTGGATGACAAGGGGATTTTTATCGTCCCGGATATTCTGGCCAATGCAGGAGGCGTGACGGTCTCCTATTTTGAATGGGTACAGAACCTTCAGAATATTCTCTGGAGCGAAGAGGAGGTTCTGGAGCGGTTGACCCGCATCTTGCAGCGGAGTTTCAAAGAGGTTCTGGAGATTTCCCTGGCAAAAAAGACCCATATGAGAACGGCCGCCCTTATCCTTGGAATCGGAAGGGTGGCAGAAGCCACAAAGCTCAGAGGGATCTATCCGTAATCGACTGATCATTGAAAATTGCAAATTGATCATTGCTAAATTAGCATTGGAAATTTTGCATTGATCATTTTTCACTGAGCATTGAGGTAAGAAGATGGAATACGGATATCCGAAAGGCCATGTCTTTTATCGAAAGTTGATGAGGCCCTACCCAATGGCTACTCGTGGGGAGGGAGTTTATCTCTATGATGAGAAGGGGAAGCAATATATCGATGGGTCAGGTGGTGCGCTGGTCGTGAATATCGGGCACGGGCAGAAAGAGATTCTCCAGAAGATGATGGAGCAGATGGGTGAGGTGGGCTATGTTCACGGAACCCATTTCACCACCAGGTCGATGGAGGAGTATGCTGAGGCGCTCGGGAGAATCCTGCCTGAAGGATTGGAGAAGATATATTTTCTTTCCGGAGGTTCCGAATCGGTTGAGGCAGCCATCAAATTTGCAAGACAGTATTTTCTGGAGTCAGGTCAACTCCAGAGATGGCGTGTCGTTGCAAGGTGGCATAGTTATCACGGAAATACCCTTGGAGCTCTTTCTCTTACCGGACGCATCGGGATGAGAAGGCCCTACCTTCCCCTTTTGATTGATTTCCCCCATTTTCCACCACCCTACTGTTATCGGTGTCCCTTCGGTCTTTCCTATCCGCAATGCGAGCTGGAATGTGCGAAGGCGCTGGAGAAGGTGATCCAGATGGAGGACCCGGAGACAATCTCAGCGGTCATGCTGGAACCGATTGGTGGAGCGACCATCGGGGCTCTTGTCCCTCCTGATGGTTATCTTTCATTGATCAAAAAAACCTGTGAACGTTTTGGAATCCTGCTGATCGATGATGAAGTGATGAGCGGAATGGGCCGGACAGGAAGGTGGTTTGCTGCTCAACACTGGGGCGTTTCGCCCGATATCATGGTTCTGGGAAAGGGGATGAGCGGAGGCTATTTCCCCCTTTCAGCGATGATCACCAGAAGTGAATTTGTGGATCGGGTGAGAGAGAAGGCGGGCGGATTCGTCCATGGCCATACCTTTTCACACCATCCGGTGGCCTGCGCAGTGGGGATGGCGGTGCTCCAATTTATTCAGAAGGGAAATCTGGTTCGGCGATGTGAAGAACGTGGGGTCTACCTCCTTAAAAGATTGGAAGAATTAAAATCCTTTCCTTTTGTGGGCGATGTGAGGGGAAAAGGGTTGATGGCTGCTGTCGAATTTGTTAAAGACCAGAAGACGAAGGAGCCCTTTCCGAGGTCAGACAGATTCACGGAGAAGGTGATCGACCTGGCCTTTGAAAATGGTCTCATTCTCTATCCCGGCACGGGATTTGTGGATGGGGTGAATGGCGACATGGTGATGATCGGTCCGCCATTGATCATTGAAGAGAGTCAAATCGATGAGATCATCGACCTAATGAAGAAGACCTTTATTCAAATTTCGCAACGCTTTAGCTCTTTAAAATGAAATCGGGTTGGACTCCAGTCAGGAATGCTTCCCTGCCTACCGGCAGGCAGGCAAAGCTTTAGAATGCGGATTTTATATTTTATATCATCGAAATGAAGGGAGTTCGATTAACGCTGCAATACCATGGAACCATCTGAATGATTCGATTAAAGGTTTCCGCCCTAAAGCTTTTGGAAGCATCCCGCCTCAAAGGCGGGATGCTTCCCGAAAATCCGCCCAGCACCCCTGACCGGAGTCCTGTTAATGTTTTTTCAAAGAGCTAAAGTGTTGCGAAATTTCGGAATCTGGATTCCCGGAAGCGGATTTACAATCATAGGAAAGGATAAGACAGATGGAAAAACTCATCATCACGGCTGGCATAACAGGATCACGGATCACGAGGCAACAAACGCCTCACATCCCGATTACCCCCCAAGAGATTGCGCAATCAGGCATCGAAGCCTGGAAGGCAGGAGCTTCTATCCTTCATATCCATGTGAGAGATCCGGAGACGGGCCTGGGAACTCAAAATGTGGCCATCTTCAAGGAGGTGATCGATCGAATTCGAAGCGAAACGGATGCCATCCTCTGCCTGACCACAAGCGGCATTCCGGGTCGCAATCTACCCATTGCCGAGCGGTTGCAGCCACTGAGCCTTCAACCGGAGTTTGTCTCCTTTGATGCAGGTTCTATCAATATGGGTGAGAATGTCTTTTTGAATCCGCAAGAATTTTTGGAGGCACTGGCCAAAGCGACCCTGGAGAAAGGAATCAGACCCGAATTAGAGGTCTTTGAAGTCGGAATGGTATACACCTGTCTGAAATATCTCGAGAGAGGTCTTTTGAAACCTCCGTTCCATTTTCAATTCGTTTTAGGCACACCCAATGGAATGCCTGCCACCGTAAAATCCATCCTCCATCTTGCAGAGATCGTTCCTCATGGCTCCACCTGGTCTGTGATCGGGATCGGTCCGGGTCAGCTTCCCATGGCCATGATGGGAATGGTGATGGGAGGGCATGTCCGGGTTGGACTGGAAGACAATCTCTATTACTCAAGAGGTGTATTGGCAAAGAGCAATGCGGAATTGGTAGAGAGGATAGTTAGGATTGCCAGGGAGTATGGGAGAGAGGTGGCAACTCCCGGGGAGGCCCGAAAAATATTAAGTTTAACTCCTCCTTGAGATCAAAGAAACGTCAAGATGCTTTTACCCTCCATCACCGTAACCCTCAGGATGGTTACGATGCCATCTCCAGGCTGTCTCAATGATCGTCTCCAGATCAGGATATCCTGGAACCCACCCCAACTTCTCTTTTATCTTCTCTGAGCTGGCGACCAGCCGCGCAGGGTCTCCCGGCCTTCTCGGTAATTCAACAGAATGGATCTTCTTCCCGGCGACCTTCCTCGCAGTCTCGATCACTTCCCTGACAGAGTATCCATTTCCGTTCCCGAGATTATAGGCTCCTGAATTCCTTCCCTCTTCCAATTTTTTCAGGGCAAGGATATGAGCCTGTGCGAGATCAATGACATGGATATAGTCCCGGATGCAGGTCCCATCAGGGGTGTCATAATCAGTTCCAAAGATGGGAACAGCATCTCCCCTCAAGGCGGCCATAAGAACGACGGGGATGAGATGGGTTTCCGGAGAGTGATCTTCTCCCAGTTCGCCCTCCGGGTCTGCGCCAGCCGCATTGAAATATCTCAGGGAGATGTAGTCTAATTTTCCCGAATATTGAAAGGATTGCAGGACCCTTTCGAAGATCCACTTTGTCTCACCATAAGGGTTGGTAGGGAGACAGGGATGCTCTTCCGGTATGGGAACCTCAGAGGGTTCTCCATAGACCGCAGCGGAGGAAGAAAAGACAAATTTTTTAACATGGAACTCTTCTGCCATTTCGAGAAGCCGGATACTATTGACCACATTATTTTTGTAGTACTTCAAGGGCTCCCTTACCGATTCTCCAACCTGACAATTGGCTGCAAAGTGCATGATGGCGTCGATGGCGTGGGTCTCAAAGGTCTGCCGGAGTCTCGTTTGATCAGCAAGATCTCCCTCTAACAGTAGTGCACCCTTGACAGCCCCTCGATGGCCGCTCTGGAGGTTGTCGTAAACAACAGGCTGGTAGACCTGACGGAGAAGTTCCTTTACCACATGGCTTCCGATATATCCGGCCCCACCCGTCACCAGTACCGTGAACATATCCACCCCCAATTCAAAACAATCTTTAAAAGCATCCCTCACTCACCGGATTGCCCTGTATCCCCCCCATGCCATGTTTTCTTCTTTCCGTATTCATCATTTCCTCGCTGTAACCGACCCATTCGATCAGCCCTGAAGGGATGAGTTACAGAGTTGATTGAATCGTAACTCATGGCTTTAGCCATGAAAAAGAGTCTCGGACTTAAGTCGCTTAGTATAACCAGACTATATGGCAATCATCCCCTAATTACAATATTATTCTTTCCCCCTAAGTATCCCCTCACTTTTCCGTGGGAAAGCTTTTGGGATAACGGATAGGAATGGGT
>JASEIE010000266.1 GCA_030024065.1 Thermodesulfobacteriota bacterium | reverse complement strand
CCCCGAGAAGTTCTCCGTAGGTTTTATCCTTATATTTCGAGAGAAGAGGATATTGTGACGAGAAGGAAGAGGGATCAAACCAGTTGAGAGAGGAAGGAATCTGTGATAACTCATCAAAAATCTTTCTCAGTACGTCATAAATCTCCTGAATGCCCTTCCGTTCTCCCGGGAAGAGCCTGGAGAGGTTTTCGATATGGGTTTCGAGCGATGAGGATTGAATGACACTTTTGTCGGGAAAGTGGTACTCCCTTGCGGGCTCGAGGGGAATGAAACGAATCTGATCGAGGAGGTCCAATCTCTTCAAAAGATTCCAGATCCTTCCGCCCTCCCGACACTCGCCGATTGACTGGACAGAGAGGTCGAAAGAGAACCCGTTTCTCTGAAATGAAGTACAGCATCCCCCCACCTTCTGGTTCTTCTCGATCATGAGGACCTTCAGCCCTTTTTGTGCGAGAAGACAACCGCAGGTAAGGCCTGCCATTCCCGCTCCGATGATGATGACATCTGTATCAGGCATGATGTCGGCAGTATAACACAATATTTAACTTTTCGTCGAACCATTAAGTGCGATCTTCCTTTAATCATCCCGAATGCTTACCCCCTCTCCTCATTGCTCCACGGATGGAAGGTCACCCACTCTTATTGACTTTCTGAATGAGATGATTTAAGTCCTTCCAATGAAGATTGATCTGCACTGCCATAGCAAATATTCGGGCGACAATTACTTTGAACCTGAGGAGTTAATAGAACAGGCCATTAAGATGAATCTGGATGGAGTCTGTTTTACCGAGCATTCCTCTCTTCTGGATTTCTGGGTGATAGAAAACATAAAAGTCCCCAAGGGCTTTTATGTTTTCAGAGGTATTGAGCTATCCACAAGCCATGGGCATCTCCTTGTCTATGGCTTAAAAGAAGAGTCCTGGGATGCATGGTACCGCCACAATTATTTAGACCTCTTCCGGGTATTAGAAAGCGTCCATCATCATGGCGGAATCTGTGTGCCCGCCCATCCGTTCAGGGGCTGGGATTCCTTCGGTGAAAATCTTTTAAAGATTGACGGCTTTGACGCGATTGAAACCCACAATGGCCTGGATTCGGAAGATAAAATTCAAAAAGCCATTCAGGCTGCGGACATGAAAAAACTTCCTTCCATAGGCGGTAGCGATTGTCATAGCACGGGGCAGGTTGGCCGTGCGTTTACAGAATTTAAAAACCCTGTCTGCACCCTTGAAGAATTGCTTGAAGAAATCAAGAAGGGGAATTGTAAAGGGATGACACTGTAAAGCGGGGGGCAACCCCAAGGGATTATCTCGGGAAAGTGGGTCTATTGATATTGCGTACAAAACCACCAAAAAGGTGAAAAAGGTAAACCATAGAGGTTAGGAATGCAATTTTTTAACTACCAAAAGGTCTTCAGCTTGCAAGAAGCCTTGGATGCAGCCTCAGAAACAGTGTCGGTTTTTTTGGCGGGGGGGACCGATTTATTGGTCCAGATCAAGGAAGGAAAGAGACGCCCCCAGTGTGTGATCGACTTGAAGGGCATTCGAGAAATGGATGGGTTGAGGATCTCAGGAGATGAATTCTCCATTGGCGCCTTAACATCCATCAGAGCTCTGGAAACGTCTCCGTCTGCTTTGGAGAAGGTGCCACTTCTGTCTCAGGCTGCGGCTAAGCTGGGTTCTGTTCAGGTCAGGAACAGGGCAACGATCGGTGGGAACCTCTGCAATGCTTCCCCCTCCGCTGAAACAGCCCCGGCCCTTCTGGCTCTGGATGCCCAGGCTTTAATCTGTGGAAAGACCGGCACGAGGACGGTTGATCTTGGCAACTTTTTCCTGGGGCCAGGGATGACAGCCCTGAGAGACGGCGAAGTGCTCACACATTTAAAGATCCCCCTATCTCGCAACCGCCAAGGATCTGTCTATTACAAACTATCCACGAGGAATGCGATGGACCTCGCTTTTGTTGGCGTGGCGGTTTTGCTGGAGCTGGAAGGAAATGGCCAGATCCGTAAAGCGCGAATTGCTCTGGGTGCAGTAGCCCCTACACCCATCCGGGCACCATCCGCCGAGAAGATATTGGAGGGCAGAGCGTTCGACCTTAAGGCAAGCCGTGAAGCTGCAGAGATGGCGGCTCAATCCTGCCAACCGATCTCAGATCAGAGAGCCAGCGCTGAGTACCGAAGGGAAATGGTCAGGGAACTCTGCCAACAGGGCTTGCTTGCCGCCTACCGGCAGGCAAACTCTTTGACCCGTTCGCCAGGGCCAAGCTCCGGTTTTTAAGGCGCAACAAAAGTTCCGCACAGGGTCAATCCCTGCCCGCAGCAGGCAGGCCGAGCATGTCCCAGCGTTTAGGCTTTAAAGTTGAAAGCGTGATGGAGGATACGAACGTATGAATCAGACTATTGAGCTGAAGGTCAATGGCCGGACAGTACGATCATCCGAAGGCGGAAACCAGACTCTCCTGGAGTTCTTGCGAGAACAACTGGACTTAACAGGAACCAAGAGAGGATGTGGCCAGGGTGACTGTGGCGCCTGCACGGTGTTGATCGATGGTCAACCGACAAACTCCTGTCTGGTCCTCCTTTCAGAGGTCGCAGGGAGAGACATTACCACCATCGAAGGCCTGAGTCAGGACGGGAAACTTCATCCTTTGCAGCAAGCCTTTGTCGATCATGACGCTATTCAATGTGGATTTTGTACTCCGGGCATGATTTTAACAGCCGCAGCCCTTTTGAACGAAAACCCCCATCCAACCCCTGAAGAAATCCGCCAGTACCTGCAGGGAAATCTCTGTCGCTGCACCGGTTACAATAAGATTGTAAAGGCAATTCAATCGACGGCCAGTTGCCACCCCGACAAGGAGGAAGAACAAGCGGCAACCCCTGGGGTCACACGGTTGGAAGCCCCGGAAAAGACAACCGGCAATGCCACCTTTACCGGTGACATGAAACGCCGGGGGATGCTGACAGGCAAGATCCTTCGCAGCCAGATACCCCATGCCCGGATCAAGAAAATAAGGACGGACAAGGCACTGCTCGCTCCAGGTGTTTCAGTGGTGATCACCGATGAGGACTTCCCGGATGTTAGAATAGGGTTTCAGATCCAGGACGAAGTGGTGCTTGCCAGGGACAAAATTCGCTATATGGGTGAACCTGTGGCAGCGGTGGCTGCCATTGACGAGCAGACAGCTCTGCGAGCCCTGGATCTCATCGAACTGGAACTCGAGGAGCTTCCTGGGGTTTTTACCTTTGCTCACAGCATCGATCCCAGTGCACCGCTCATCCACGAAAAGTTCAAGGAATACACTTCTAAAATTCCCATGAACCGCGAGGGAAATATCTGTCTCCATACCAAAATAAAAAAAGGGGACATCGAAAAAGGCTTCGCAGAGAGCGATGAGGTATTCGAGGATACCTATACCATGCCCGTGGTTCACCAGGCTCCTCTTGAACCAAGGGCCGCCTTAGCCGAGGTGGACCACAATGGGAGGCTGCATGTATGGTGTAGCACCTCACGTCCTTTCATCATCCGTTCAGGGCTCGCTGAGGCCCTCGACCTTCCCATGTCCGATATCCGAGTGACAGGAACACGGATCGGCGGCGGCTTCGGGGGCAAGGGGGAAATATCCATCGAACCCATTGCGGCCATGCTGGCCATGAAGTCGAAGAGGCCGGTTAAAATAGAATTGACCCGCCAGGAAGATTTTTTGTCGGCCACCCCCCGTCACTCCATGGAAATCTCGATCAAGACCGGTGTGAAAAGGGATGGGATGTTGCTGGCTAAGCAGGCACTCATTAAAGTGGACACCGGGGCCTATGCCTACTTCGGACCCAACACCACTTCGAACGTTGCGCTGCTCATCACCGGCCCTTACAACATTCCCAATCTCTCGATTGAGGGTATCTGCGTGTACACGAACAAGATATCCTGTGGCCCCTGCAGGGGTCCGGGAGCACCTCAGGCCCACTTCGCAGCAGAAACCCAGATGGACCGGATCGCGAGCAAGCTGGGCATGGATCCCATTGAATTGAGGATGAAAAATGCTCTAAAGGCCAATCACCTGACCGCAACCGGACAGGTCCTAACAGAGGGCGGTTATCAGGAAACGCTTGCGCAATTAAAAAAATACATGGAAAAGCATCTGACCGTTCTGCCGGAGGTCGATGAGACAAAGACACTTGGCGTCGGTGTGGCAGGGGGGTGGTGGGGCATGGCCGGGTTCGGCTCCAGCGCGACGGTGAGGCTCAACGAGGATGGAACGGTTATCCTCTCGATCGGCTCTGTTGAGATAGGTGCCGGTTCCGATACAGCCATGGCCCTGCTGGTTTCGGAGGAACTGGGAATTCCGCTCGAGCGGATCAGGGTCATCAGCGGTGACACGGATACCTGCCCTTACGACTTTGGCGCCATAGGAAGCCGGACCACGCAGGCAATGGGGGTGGCTGTTTATCAAGCCATCGATGGTGTAAAGAAGCAGCTCTTAGGGTTTGCGGAACAGCATCTCAAGGTTCCGGAAGAGAGTCTAACCATTGGTGGCGGCAGGATCTATGTGAGCGAGCGTCCTGACATTTCGATTCCAATCGCCAAAGCGGCACATCAATTATCCTTGGTGAAGGGTGGCCCCGTGGTTGCGACCGGAACCCATACCACTCCCAATCCACCCTTTAACCCCGAATTCATTGAGAGCCATACGGTACCGGCCAGACCCTTTTTTGCCTACGGCGCCCAGGCCGTTGCCGTGCAGGTGGATAAGACCACCGGGAAGGTGGATGTTTTGAAGGTCGTTGCTGCTCACAATGTTGGCAAAGCCATATTCAGAGAGGGCATTGAAGGTCAGATCGATGGGGGGGTAGCGATGGGATTGGGATACGCCTTGAGTGAAGAAGTCATCTTCTCGAACGGAAGGCCGGTCAATGATTCCTTTCTCGATTACCGCCTGCCTACCTCAATGGATGTTCCAGAAATCGTTTCGGTCATCGTTGAAAAAGAAAATGCAAAGAGCCCGGAGGACATCAGGGGGGTGGGAGAACCGGCCACGATTCCCACTGCAGCGGCTGTGGCCAATGCTGTCTATGATGCTGTCGGAGTCAGAGTCAACCACCTGCCATTGACGCCTGAGAAAGTTTTCTGGGCCTTGAGAAACAAGCAGGATCCCTGAATGGGGTCACGGAATGAGAGGTCGCCTCATGGGAAGGACACTTAGAGTTGCTGGGGCACAGATGAGTTCCCGCATCGGGGACATCGAGGGCAATATTGAAAAGAAGGGGACCTCGCTCTACCATAATATATAACGTAGGTTCTATATATAACGACATAAATCTTAATCGGTTTGTCATTCCGGGCTTGACCCGGAATCCAGTGTTTTCCTGGATTCCTGCTGGAGTTTATCCCGATG
>JASEIE010000265.1 GCA_030024065.1 Thermodesulfobacteriota bacterium | reverse complement strand
CCAGACGACCGATCATCATCAGGAAAGAGAGAATCCATTTCCCCATGACCGGAAGATGGGAATAATTTTCCACTGGACCTACCCCCCCTATTCCAGGCCCCACATTTCCGAGTGTGGCTGCCACCGCGCCGATGGACGTATCGATATCCAGCCCGATAGCGGTCATGACCATCACACCCAAAAAGAAGATAAGGATGTAAAAGGCGATGAACCCAATGATATTCGATACCATCCTTTCGGAAACGGTCCTATCACCCATCCTGATTGGAAAGATACCATGAGGGTGGAACAACTTTTTTAATTCGGACCCCATGAATTTGAAGGCAACAAGAATTCTCACATTCTTCATTCCTCCCCCGGTGGAACTGGTACAGCCTCCGATCAGCATCAGCGCAAGGAGGATGACTTGAGTCACAAAAGGCCATTGTTCATAGTCATGGGTGACAAAGCCTGTGGTGGTAACGATTGAAACCGTCTGGAAGAGAGTGCTCCTGAAAAATTCCTCTGAAAAAGCCTCTCCGCTGCACAAACGTGCGGTCATGATCAATCCTGTGGCAATGGCGACCACGCCCAGAAAAAAGCGAAACTCCGGATTGGAAAAATATAAATTGAATCTCCCCTTGAGCGCCCAGTAGTGTAAAGAGAAATTGACCCCTGCAATAAACATGAAAATGATGATGACATAATGGACATAAGGAGAAGGGTAGTCGGCAATACTCCCATTGGTGGGAGTAAACCCACCGGTGGCCAATGTTCCAAAGGTCGCACAGATTGAGTCGAAGAAAGGGAGACCGCCCAGCATCAGAAGAAGAATTTGCGCAACGGTGAAGAGGAGATAAACACCCCAGAGGATCTTGGCTGTCTCACTGATGCGGGGAGAAATCTTATCCTTGATGGGACCCGGAACTTCAGCCTTAAAAAGTTGAGCGCCTCCAACACCCAGGAAGGGAAGGACGGCGACGGCCAGGGCAATGACTCCCATTCCTCCCAGCCACTGCGTCATGTTTCGCCAGAGCAGCAAACTCTTCGGAAGAGCCTCGATATCGGCCAGGATGGTCGCTCCGGTTGTGGTAAACCCTGACATTGTCTCGAAAAAGGCATCTGTCAGGTTTGGGATATGACCCGATACCATGAAGGGAACAGAGCCGAAGAGGGAGAAAGTGACCCAGCTCAGGGTGACGGTCAGGAAGGCCTCCCTGATGCTGAGCTCTTTCGGCCTCTTTGTGAGAAACCGAAGGGTCAGGCTCAGGAGGCCCATCCCGATCATCTGAAAGATATAAATGAATTGGAGTCCATCCCGGTAATAGAATGAGAATCCTAATGGCAGGACAAAGAACCCGCTGAGGAGCAGCCACAGGCTGGACAAGGTATAAATGATATTAGAAAGTTTCAACGCCTTCTCTTGATTAAGATCACACCTAAAAACCCCTTCCTGTGCCTGCCTGCCGGTAGGCAGGGACGAAGATGAAAGGTGTGTCTGCCAAAGGGAAAAAAATCAGATGCTGAAACGAGTTCAGCATGACAACAGGGTTCGGTTTTCGTTTTTGTCATCCCGAACCAGGTCCTGAACTTGATTCAGGATCTAAGGATTTCGGGATCTCGGTTTGGGTTTTGAATCATTTAGGTTTTAAAGCCCCGCCCTGTTGGCAGGGCTCTTTACTTACGAAAATCTTTTTTCAATGGAATGAATTGCCGTTGGCAGTGCAAAGACAATCACTTTGTCTCCGGATTGGAGAAGGCTCTTCCCGTAGGGGATAAAAACCTCGTCTCCGCGAACCACCGCTGCAATGAGAGACCCCTTTGGCAACCCCAGGTCTTTCAGAGGCTTCCCGGTTATTTTATTTGATTTCGTGATCTCAAATTCAATGGCCTCCGCATCAATTCCATGGAATGTGGCCGCGGAGAGAATGGAACCTCTCCGGACAAATCGCAAGATGGCGCTCGCAGTGGAGAGACGAACATTGACGGTAGAGTCAATCCCGATGACAGGCATGAGCGGAAGATAGGTCGGTTTATTGACCAGGGCAATCGTCTTATGAATCCCGAGATGCTTGGCCAGCAAGCAGGAAAGGATGTTTGTCTCATCGTCTGAGGCGACGGCAATGAAGGCATCCATATTGAGGAGGCCTTCTCTCGCAAGAGTATCGATCTCGGTCCCGTCTGCCTGATAAACCGCTGTGCGTTTGAGTTGGGAGGCAATTTTAACCGACTTCTCCTTATTCGATTCGATGAGGGTGACTTCGATCTGCTTCTCCAATTTTTCAGCCAATCCCCGGCCAATCTTTCCTCCCCCCAGGATCATGATCTTATCGAGTTTCTGGTCTGTTTTGCCGGTTAGGGCGAGGACTTGGGGAAGGCTTTCCCGCTTGGCAATCACAAAGATCTGGTCGTTCCTGCTAAAATAGTCCTCTCCGGTGGGAATGATCGTCTTTTCACCCTTCAGCATGGCCACGACCCGAATATCTCTCCTCCCCTCCTCGCTTCCAATCTCTTTCAATGGCTTATTTAAGTGTGGACAATGTGCGTCCAGCTTAAGTCCCACCACCAGAATCTTCCCCTTTTCGAATTCGACCACCTCCGAAGCAGAGGCGCGCATGAGGAGCCGGGTGATCTCTTCGATCACCTCCTCTTCAGGGTGAATAAAGAGATCCACTCCGATATCTTCGGGTTTAAGAATGGACGATCTGTCATAATAATCCGGATTTCTCACCCGGGCTATCTTTCTCTTCACCCCCATTTTTGAGGCAACCATACAGGCAATGATGTTGATCTCATCGACGCCCGAGGCGGCAATGAGCATATCCGCCGACTCCATACCTGCTTCCTTCAAAACCATCTGGCTTGAGGCGTTTCCCTCAATCACCGAGACATCAAGGGCTTCCTGGGCATGGGTGCACTTCGCCGGATCGTTATCGATGATGACCAGATCATGCTTCTCTAAGGAGAGCCTCTGGGCCAGGTAGAATCCCACCTCCCCGGCTCCGATGATAACGATCTTCATCTATCTCCCCATCTCCTTATCTCCTTATTTGATTTTCTGGATATCCTCTTCCTTACCGATCACAACCAAAATATCGCTGTCCTTGATCACAAAATCGGCTTGAGGGACCATTCTGATTCGTTCGGGAAGCACCTCCCTTATGGCAATCACCTCGATGTGGTACCGGCTTCTCAGATGGAGTTCTCCGATCGTCTTTCCCATAAAACTGGAAGGAGGAACCATTTCGCAGATCGTATAGTCATCGGAGAGAGGGATATAATCGAGGACATTCGGGGAGATCAGGCTTCTGGCCACCTTGTCCGCCATCTCCTTTTCCGGAATGATCACTTCCGTGGCCCCGACCTTCTCTAATACACGCTTATGATCCTCATTGGGTGCCTTCACAATAATCCGTTTCACCTTCATCTTTTTGAGGTGGAAAGTAATGAGGGTAGCAGCAGCCAGATCCTCTCCAAAGGAGAGAATGACCACATCATCCTCCTGGATTCCAATCGACTCCATCACCTCCTTATCCGTTCCATCGGAAAGGATCGCCTTCGTGGAAAAGTCTTTGATCCTTTGAATGACTTCTCTGTCCTTATCAATGGCAATGACTTCTATCCCGTTTTCATAGAGGTCTTTTGCGATATTAAAACCAAAAATCCCCAAGCCGATCACAATCACTCGTTTCATCAAAGATCTTCCATCTCAATTAGAAAATAGATTTCGTTAGACGGTCAGGGTAACGATGCCCGTATCGTTAATAAAAGGCTATGTTTAACGTCTCTTAATGCTTTACACGTAACCTTAACCAGTAACCGAAACGGGCTTCGTAACCGTAGCCCTAACACAAACATATAGAATATTATCCCACCATAACCCCTTCTTCAGCGTATGTTAGTCCCCTTCCCCCTTTCCCTCTCGAGAGTGAGAAGGCGAGCGTCAGGGGACCCACCCGGCCGGCAAACATCATTAAGATGATAGCCGCTCTTTGAATGTCATTCAATTCGGAAGTGACTCCCATCGATAATCCTACTGTCCCGAATGCGGAAACCGTCTCGAATAAGTATTCCACAAAGAGGTAACGGCTTCCCAGGGGAGGAAGATTTCCACCTCCTGTGATCAGAAGAACCGATGTGATCAGAGAGATGGAGAAGGCAGAGGCAAAGATGATGGAGAGGGTACGGCTGATGATCTCTCTCGGGATCGTCCGGTTAGAGATATTCACCTCTTCATTCCCCCTGAACCGGTTCCAGATCATCAAAAGAAGGAGGGCGAGACTGGTCGTCTTAATCCCTCCGCCGGTCGAGCCAGGAGAGGCCCCGATGAACATGAGAACAATGAGAAGCAGAATGGTCGCATTGGTCAGAAGCCCGATATCCACTGTATTGAACCCGCAGGTCCTCGGAGTGACCGACTGGAATAAAGAAGCCAGGAACTTATTCATGATTGGAACATCCTTGAGGATGTGATTTCTTTCGAAAAAATAGAATAAGATGGCGCCAGAAAAAATGAGGATCCCTGTGGTCATGAGCGCCATCCTGCTGTGGAGGGAAAGTTTTTTCTGAACCCCCTTCCATTTTGAAAAGACTTCATACTGGACGATGAAACCAATCCCCCCGATGACGAGCAACCCCATGACCGTGAGATTGACTACTAAGTCTCCCTGGTAACGCATCAGGCTATCCGGAAAGAGTGAAAACCCGCAATTGTTGAAGGCGGAAATGGCGTGATAGATCGCCTGGTAGAGAGCCTTCCCCACTGGAAAGTCCCTGGAGAACCGTGTGAAAAGGAGGAGGATTCCGAGGGATTCAAAGAAGAGGGTGAAGATGAGGACCGACTTCAGGATGGCGAAAAAATCTCTTCGAGGGGTATGAAGGAAGGTCGTCTGGACAATCTCCCTTCCCTTGAAGGAGATACCTCTTCCCATCATAACGAAGAAGACCGTGGAGAAGGTGATAATACCCAATCCTCCGATCTGGAAAAGGAAGATGGTGATCACCTGACCCAGAAGGGAGAGATCTTTTCCATTATCAATGACTACCAGTCCCGTAACGCAGACCGCCGAGGTGGAAGTAAAGAGGGCATCTATAAAACGGAGATGTCCGCTATTGGCAGAGAAAGGCAGCCAGAGAAGAATGGCGCCTGTCAGGATGACAGAAATGAAGCTGAGGAGGAATATCCTCGAAGGGGAGAGATGCCTTGAAAGAAAGTTTTTAATCCGGATGCGAATTTTCATTGACAATTACAATGGACTTTACTTAAAATTAGCCCTCCTGTCAACTGGAGCAGAGGAATTTTTAAAAAACTTGACTATTCTATAAACACCTTATATTATTTGTGCGATTTTTAACAAGTTATTTTAACCTAAATTGAGCGGTTTTTTCGTTAATCATTACTTCAAGAATACTGGATTCCT
>JASEIE010000264.1 GCA_030024065.1 Thermodesulfobacteriota bacterium | reverse complement strand
GTCAACTCAATCGCCGTCCGAAGCCTTGAAGAGCGGTTTACCCGTGGCCGTTTATGCAACTGCAAGGTCTATATTTCCTCAGGGATGAACCGTCTCAAGGAACCAGTCCGTGGGAATTTCTCGACCCAGTCCCTTCTCTAATGCCATTTCATAGACCTTTGCCCCGACCGCAGCAAACTGAATGCCCAAGCCTAAGTTATTCAAAAATCCGGTGATCTGTTTTGGATGGGTCCTTCCGGCAACTCTCCCTGTGACGAGATCTCCAAGATCAGGGAGAATCTTATCCTCTAAAATCTCATTGGCCTTTTCGACCCACCATCCCTTCTCCAATTCCGGGTATTCCCCCTTTCCGCCCCTCATATAATAATTTTTCTGTTTTAAAACACTGTTCGTATGGAGAAAGAAGGCATCGCAATGGGAGACGATCTCCCAGGTGATCTCCTGGGTCTTAATCCCACTCACATGGACTCCTGAAATCAACCATTCTTTTTTAAGGACCGGGATCATGGAACTGGTCGCAGCGGCAATGATATCGGCTCCTTCGACTGCCGCTTCGGCACTCTTCACAGGAACCATCTGAACTTTTAGTTTTGGCCCCATCTCTTGGCAGAAGGACTTTCGGTGGTCCTCATTTGGACTATAGACTCGAACCTCTTCGAGGGATCTTGCCGCACAGAAGGCCATGGCCTGAGAGCCTGCCTGCCAGCCGGAGCCGATCAAGGCCATGATTTTTGAATCTTTTCTTGAGAGGTATCTCGCAGCTAACCCATTGGTCGCACCCACCCGCATCCTCTGGATAATTCCATCCGGAAAGATGGCCACAGGCTCGCCATTGCTCATATCAAAGAGAAGCACCAGACCAACCCACTTTCCCCCGGAAGCCTTCGGGACTTTGACCCTTCTCTGGATTCCATCGATTGTGGGATGGTGAATGGTGTCCGAATTAAGCCGAATCGCCGCCTTTCCGAAATAGGGAACACATCCACTCATCGTTTTCAAGGCATACACCGTATGATCAGACTCTGAAGGAACAATGGCATCACATCGAGGAATATCAACCGTTTTCCCATGCCCGTATTCCCGATAGAGATCTTGAAGGACATCAAGACAGAGTTCCATGCTCAAGAGCTGCTCAATCTCTTCGTTGTTCAGTATGAGCGTCATCCCTTTCTCCATTCATTTTACGGGACGGGACCCAACTTTTTTTCAAGTACAGGAATCACGAACTCCATGTCAATATCCTGAAGCGTCTTCTTTGATGGAATTCCATCTTCATTTAACCCGAACCCGATATATGTTTTTCTCCTCGCCTCGAGAAATTGTTCCCGATCGAGGACCTTGGGTTCCCCGTATTTACTGTGGATAACCTCATCGAAAAATCGATCCGGGAGAATATCATCCCGGGAGGGCACATACCCTTCACGGATGGAGACGCATCGTTCCATGATCGAAGCCCTGAGTATCAGATGGCTCCAGTCCTTTTCAGTCAATTTCCATCCACAGGCGCCTTCCAGCATAGGCCGGGCCAAATTGCCAAGGCTTCCAAAAGTTTTTATGATCACTCTTCGGAGAAAAGAACAAGTCGTCAGGGAGTCATAGATAATCCGCTCCGGAGTCCCTCTTCCTCCGTGAAGCTCTCCCACAGGATTTAAGACTAACCCAATGGCATCGGACATGCTTCCGCGGGGCTCGTAAGAGGTGATGGCAACGCCTTTATGTGTCATCGCATATTTTTTTGCAGTTTTATTTATCATCTCCGGCGCAAATTTGAGCCCATCGGCCAGCCTGTCGCCAACCCCTTCCCTGAAGGCTATTTTTTTTAGAAGCTTGCAGATTGCTTCCACATTTCCCCAGGTCAGTTCAATTCCGCCGAGATCCTCTTTTGTGATTAAACCCCGGTCGTAGCATTCCATCATCCAGGCGACGACCCCTGAGACATCCTCGGAATCAAGTCCCAGGGTGTCGACATAAGTAGAAAGGTAGGTCTGGACATCATAGCCGGGAATCATGGTATTGGCATTCCATCCCCCTGCGTTATCGTGCCGGATTTCACCAATGGTCGGAGCATAAGGAGGTTTTCTCCTCATATAAGGAACCTTACACCCCACCTGGCAGAGGTTGCATGCGTCACTCCAGAGCTTGGCCCCCTGTTCGAGCCTTAACGGGTTGCTCAGGTCACAGATAGGATCCCAACCTAACTGTTTATTCTTAATTCCCTCCTTGGTTTCATAATACCGGTCCGGTATACTGACCGAATGGCCCCACCGTCGCCTGCGGACCTTTTCCCCCTTTTCCTCCTTAAGCCATTTCAAGAGGAGGTGATAGAGAAGCTCCGGCTTCGGATAGGGAGGGGATTTTGTCCCCCTCACGGCAATGGCCTTCACATTCTTGGATCCCATAACCGCCCCCATCCCCAACCGGGCGGCATGATGATAAAAGTCGTGATCGATGGAGGCATTTCTGACCAGATGTTCTCCGGCCGGCCCGATCGAGACAATCCTGAAATTCTGATCGTCGAGCTCTTTTTTCAATTCCTTGAGCAGGGCTTGCTGGTTTTGAGGGTTGTAAAGACCCCAGAGGTGTGAGGCATCCCTTACCTCGACATCATCGTCTTTGATGTAGATGTAAACAGGCCGATCGGCTTTCCCGGTAAGGAGCAGTCCGGCATTGTAGCCTGCATAGATGAGTTCGACACCAAAATGTCCATTCACATTGGATTGCCCTCTTAATAGGGTCAATGGAGAGATGGCGCTCACATTCGTAACAGATCCCATAAATCCGGTGAGAGGTCCCAAGCCAAAATAGAGGATGTTTTCCGGACTCAAGGGATCGATGCCTTCAGACACCCGGTCCCACAGGATCTTTGCCCCGAGCCCCCTTCCTCCCAAATATTTACAGACCTCCTCCGTTATATCAACGGTCTTCTTTTCTCCGGTGGTGAGGTCAATTTCTAACAGATTAAACTTGATTTCACCCATTTTCCCCTCCAAATAACTCTTCAGGCCTGATTTGAACCTTGTCTCTGGATAGAGGTTGAAGCCTCTCCGTTAGACATTCTGCCTTTTCATCCGGGTCGATTCGCTGCAGATGCTGTGGAAACTGAGGTTTCATATATTCCAGAGCGAACGAGGGACAGATCTCCACACACTGGGGCCGACGGTTACCGTCTTTCTCACAGAGGTCACAGACCATAGCATAATTGTGCTCCGGAGAATAGAAACGGGGAACCTTTGCAGGACAGGCCTTCAGGCACTTAGAACATTTCGCCCCGAGACACCTTTCTTCGTCAACCACCATATGAAATTTTTCATGATCGTAACGAATCACCGGAGGATCGACCGGGCAGGCCTTTTCGCATTCCCGCTCCTTATCTGAACACTGACAGCAAACATTCTGAACCGATTTGGGAGCAGGGAGAAGATACCGGTAGATGCGGATTCGTGACAGTTCCCGGTTGATCACTCCATGGTGGAACATGGAACAGGCCACCTCGCAAAATCCGCAACCGATACAGAGATCCCATCTCGTTTCAATCAGGGCCACTTCCTTAGGGAAAGGAACATTCTCGACCCCCCATCCCTTCTTGTTTTCCAATGCCTTGACGTATTTTGACTTTTTAGTTTGTTTCACCGCTTATCCTCGCTTTCCCTTTTGGAACTTTCGATTTTCTATATGGATAATTGAAAATTACTCATTGGTCATTGATCATTGATCATTGATTACTTCTTACCCTCCATCAGCAAGTCCAAGCATAAAGATTTCTTCTGCCTCCGGATCAAACTCAGAAAGCTGAACTCCCTTTTTCCCCTGATCGATCATCTTGCAGGCAATGAAACCCCGTTTCAGATAGTGTTCAAATCTCTTTCGTGCGGCCTCTGTTTCACCCTCTGAATCAGGATTCCAGGAAAATTTCTCCTCCTTGTTTTCCCTCAAGATCTTCAACCATCCCATGATTAATATCGATCCTTTACCCGGAGTTTGACAGGGGGCTCGAGGTTTTCCATGGAATTATCAATGATCACATCGAGCACCGCGGGTTTCCCGGATGACAAAGCCCGTTCTAATGCAGGGATGATGGCAGCCGGCTTTTCAACCCGTTCTCCATAGGCGCCAAAGGATTGGGCAACCTTTGAGAGGTCAGGGATATAGAGTTCACTGCCGGCGAACCGTCCCTCGAAATGCTCATACTGCTTGCGCCTCACATTCCCATAGACCTCATTATGAGGGACCACCACCACAATTGGGATCTTGTTATTTACGGCTGTCGCCAGTTCATTCAGGGTCATCATAAAAGCCCCATCGCCGGTCACGGAAACCACCGGCCGTTCGGGATAAGCAAGTTTCGCTGCCATGGCCATGCACCATGCGCTTCCCATACAGCTCAAATCACCTGGTTCAAGGATCGATGAATGGGCCTTGAACCCGTAGTAAAACCACCCATGTGTTGCTCCTGATTCAGCGGCGAGGATAGCGTCCTTTCCAAGCGCTTTATTGAGATCCCTCATCAGCCGAAGTCGATGAATCGGAACAGCATCAGATGCCGCTCCTTCAGCCAATAGCCTTTTCTCCCATTCTTCCTTGGCAAGGGTCACCTCTTTCAGACGGCCATCCTTATTCCTTCTCATCCCTTCGGCCTTCAGTCTTTCAATCATCTCAAGAAGGATTGATCTGACATCCCCTGTAATCCCGAGCTCGATGGGGAAACTCTTGCCGAACTCGCTGGGATCGATGTCCACCTGGATGAGCTTGGCATCTTTCGGTATGATCCGGTTGGTGTAACTGGCTGTGGTCACCTGATTGAAGGTACAGCCCAGGGCCAGAATGAGATCAGCCTTCACCATCTGATCCATGGCCATTGGATAACCCACCATGCCGATGACCCCTACGGACCAGGGATGGTCCTCTGTGACAAGGCCTTTGTGGGAGACGGCAACAGGAATTCCCATCAGGTCGGCAAGTTCGAGGACCTCTTTCTCAGCCCTTGCCCAGTGGACGCCCCCTCCTACGAGAATGACAGGAAGTTTTGCTTTCAGGAGAAGTTCGCAGGCCTGATCGATCAATCTGGAATCCCCCCGGATGATGCCTTCCGAACGATAACGGTCTTTGGGCCATACCTCTTCATTCATTTTCTCCCTCTGAATATTTCTCGGGATTCCCAGGAAGACAGGGCCTTTCCGTCCGCTCTGGGCAGTGCGAAAGGCAATGCGCATGAATTCCCCGATCCGGCTTCCCTGTTCGATTCGTCTGCTCAATTTCGTGATGGGCCTGAAGAGATTCTCCTGATTGATCTCATGGAAATTGGAAGGTCCTTTTCCAAAATGGTTCGTATGGATATCCCCACCGATCACAATGACCGGAGAGGACTCATTGAAGGCGCCGGCTACTCCGGTCACCATGTTTGTGACCCCCGGTCCGCAGGTGGCTGTGCAAACCCCTGT
>JASEIE010000263.1 GCA_030024065.1 Thermodesulfobacteriota bacterium | reverse complement strand
CAATATCCTCTTCTCTCGAAATATAAGGATAAAACCTACGGAGAACTTCTCGGGGAGTTTATATCCAACCCTTTCTTGAAAACCATCCTCTCGATTCGATGTTCATATGGACTGCTTCCTCCGGAGGAAATCTCTGTGGTGGGTATGGCCGGAATTGAGATGTCCTATTTTAGCTATGGTGTCTCCTGTATCGAGGGAAAGGTGGAGCAACTTCCCCTGAAATTGGGAGAGGCGTTTAAGAAGGAGGGAGGACAGATTTTAATCGGCCAGGAAGTTTCAAAAATTTTAAAAGAAGAAAAGAGGGCGATCGGTATAAGATTGAAGGATGGTCAGGAGATGAGGGGAAAGGTAGTTGTCTCCAATATCGATGCCTTTTCCACTTTCTCAAATCTCCTTGGAGAAGACCAGATTCCGGCCGGCTTTGGAGCAAAACTGAAAGGAATGAGGCCTTCTCTCTCTTATTTCATCCTCTATCTCGGGGTTGACGGGGAGCTGGGAGAACTTTCGGTTTCAAATAATGAGGTCTTCTTTGATCACCAACTTTCCAGGGAGTATCAGGCTCTCTATACAAAGCGAATTCCCGAGAATCCGCCTTTTTACCTTCTTGCTCCCTCAAAGATCAATCGATCCCATGCGCCGGAAGGCAAGAGCACCTTATGCCTCAGTATCAAGGCGCCTTATCACCTCGGTTTCGATGGGGATCAGGAAGTTAAGGATCGAATTTCCCGATATCTCATTTCAAGGGCATCGGCCTTTATTCCCGATCTGGAGAAGCGGATTTTGGCCGGGACAGAGACCACTCCAAAAACGATTGAGCAATGGACAGGCAATCGAGAGGGGGCGGCCTATGGTTGGGCACAGATTCCAAGCCAATCAGGAATCTATCGCCTTCAGCGGGTGACTCCTATTACGAATCTATACCTGACTGGCCACTGGACATCTCCTGGAGGTGGGATTGCCGGGGTAGTGGCTTCCGGGGAACTGACTGCCGAAGCTGTTTTGAAAAGGTTTGAGAGAGGAGAATTTTAGGATGATCAAGAGACACTATGCCTTTATCTTATGCCTTATACTTATCTCACTATTTCTTTGGGGATGTCCCAAGAAGGTTGTCAAGATCCCCCCGATTGAAGCGCCTCCCGTAAAGGATCCAATTGCCAAATTTCTTGAAGATTTCTCCTCGGCAGAATCACTTCAGGCAAGGGCCTCGATTCGCCTTGACACCGTGAGAAAGGGTGAGGAAATGAGGTTCCTTCTCAACGGGTTCATCCTTTATCAGAAACCGGATAAATTTCGAATCCTCGGATATCATCCGATTGGAACGGGTGTGTTCGATGCCATTTATCGAGGAGGAGAATTCTTCCTTCTCAGTCCCTTACAGAACAGGGCCTATACAGGGGAAATTTCAGAATTTCGAAATCTGATGGAGAAAACGGACATCCGGATCTCCACGGAGAAGGCCGAAGGGAGCCAAATCCCAAGCCGGATCCGGATCGAGCTGCCGGAGAAGGAGACCCGTCTCGACCTCAGGTTGAAGGAAATCTCCATCAATCCATCCCTGCCGAAAGATTCCTTTGAGTGGGTGGTTCCGGAAGGTGTGGAAGTCAGGCCGTTGGCTCAATTCTTGAGGGGGAAAAAATGGTAATGAAGATCACTTTCATTATCCCCAGATGGCCCAAAGACAGCTTCTGGGATGTGATCGCTTTTAAATTTCCTCTCCTTTCCACGTCTCTCCTCGCAGGACTCACACCTTCCCATCATCAAATCAGGATCATTGATGAAAGCCTCTCCGAGATCGATTTTGATCAGGAAGCGGATCTGGTCGCCATCACTGCCATCACCCCTCTGTCGCCAAGGGGTTATGAGATTGCAGACCGATTTCGACAGAAAGGGAAAAAAGTGGTGATGGGAGGCATCCATGCCTCCTGGCTTCCTGAAGAGGCCAAGGAACATTCGGACAGTGTCGTCATCGGTGAGGCGGATGAGATCTGGGCCGGGATTTTAAATGATGCAGAAAAGGGGGCGTTGAAGCCTTTTTACCGTCAAATGGAAAGAACCGATCTTCGTCACCTTCCTGTGCCGAGAAGGGATCTTCTTCCCAAGAAAGGATATCTCTTTCAGAATCTGATTCAAACCACCAGGGGCTGCCCTTATGACTGTGAGTTCTGTTCCGTGACTGCCCTTCATGGAAGGACTTACCGGATGCGGCCGATTCCCGAAGTTGAAAAGGAAGTAGAATCTCTGGAACGATCGAAGGCCTATATCTTCTTTATCGATGATAATCTGGTTGGAAACCTCTCCCATGCGCGAGAACTTCTCACCACGCTCTCCCATTACCGGTTGCGATGGGTGAGCCAGGGACCGATCCATATTGTCGAGAATGAAGAGATCGTTTCTCTCATGGCAAAAGCTGGGTGCCATGGCCTCTTTATTGGATTTGAGAGCCTTCGGGAAGAGAACCTCAATCTCATGGGGAAACGGATCAACCGAATCGAAACCTATGAGCGTGGGATCAAAAGACTTCATGGTGCGGGGATTGGGGTCTATGGCTCATTTGTATTCGGCTATGACTACGATGATCCATCGGTCTTTGACGAGTTTCTGGAATTTGCCAACCGGAACAGGATTGACGGAGCCTTCCTCCCCATCCTCACGCCTTTTCCAGGAACACGGATCTATCAGAGGTTGAAACAGGAGGGAAGGCTTCTTACGGAGGATTGGTCGAAGTATGATATGGCCACAGTGGTCTATCGTCCCAAACAGATGACGATAGAAGAGTTGCAGGAAGGGTTCTGGAAGGTGAACCGGTCTTTTTACTCCCTTCCCTCCATGATGAAAAGGGTCTTCAATCCTTTTCATCTCCGGAGAAGCCTGATCATCTTTGGCCCTATGAATTTAGGGCTCTGGCCCGCCGTCAAAAAAGCCGAACGCTATTCCAGAAGAAAAGATGCTCCTCTGGACAGGAATGGCAATGGAGATCATATACTAAGGAGTCCATAATTGAGAAGACATACTCTTCTGAAAATCCCCCCTCGCCCCTCTTTTCCAAAGAGGGGTAATTCCTCCCTTTGGGAGGGAAGGAGGGATTTATCTTCAGTGTCTATACAATTATGGACTGACTAATAGGTTGCCGAGAGTGAAAAAGAGGACCGGTTGGTCGTCTCGCACCGTGGTCAGATATATCCTCTTCCAGATTCCCAGCCTGGTCTTGCTCACCTTCGTATTGCTGGCGGTCAGGAGGTTTGTTGACCTCCATGGATGGGTTTTCTGGGGTATCATTCTTCTATGGGTCGCCAAAGATGTGGTTCTTTTCCCCTTTGTGTGGCGGGCTTATGATCGGAGTCGGGAGAAAATGTTACATGGAACAGTGGGTGAAAAAGGGATTGCAGAGGAACGGTTGGACCCTTCGGGCTATATACGGATCCATGGCGAACTCTGGAAGGCCGAATTGATCAGCGGCGGACCTCCGGTAGAAAAGGGAGAGACCGTCTGGGTTCAGGGAATCCGGGGCCTCGTCTTACTTGTACAGGGAGAAAGTGAAAAAGATTGAAATTGTTACTACTCTCTGTCCTCCCCCTGGTTCCGAAAAGGATCAAAGGATCAAAAAATGCTTGAAAAAAAGCGATAAATTCTATACGCTTCTCTTCAATCTCAAATAGGAGGAAAACCATGACCTTGCTCATCATTCTCATCATCCTTGCCATTCTTGTCGTTGCTGTGGTTGCCATTTACAACAAGCTCGTTCGCCTCAGAAACACGGTCAAGTCTTCATGGTCGGATATTGATGTCCAGTGTAAGAAACGATACGACCTCGTGCCAAATCTGGTGGAGACAGTGAAGGGTTATGCTTCCCATGAGAGGACAGTGTTCGAGAAGGTTACCCAGGCGAGGGCAATGGCCATGCAGGCCACCACTCCTGCGGAAATGGCCAAGGCAGAAAATATGATAAGAGATACCCTGAAGAGTTTGTTCGCTGTGGCAGAGGCATATCCCGAGCTTAAGGCCAATGCCAATTTCATGCAGCTCCAGTCCCAGTTGCAGGAGCTTGAAAATAGCATCGAATACTCGAGGCGATATTATAATGCGGTGGTTCGGGACTTTAACATCCTGATCGAATCCTTTCCCTCAAACCTGATTGCATCGCAGTTCAATTTTAAACAGGCAGAGCTATTCCAGCTTGAGGAGTCAGAGGCAGAAAGAAGACCGGTGAAGGTAAGCTTCTGATAAAAAATCCCCCCTCTCCCCCCTTTACAAAAGGGGGGTTGGGGGGATTTCGGAATGTGAAATGAAATGAGGAGACATGGATGAAAGATTACTGGAAATTAATCAGATCATCTCTGTTTGTTGTTTTCTTTCCTACCCTCATCCTCGGCCTTAACCTCATCCTCATTGTTTCTCCGGCTTTTGCACAGTACTTTACCATCACCAAGTTCCACTCGGATATCACCATCCAGAAAGACTCATCCTTCATCGTTCGAGAGATAATCGATGTGAAATTCGAGAGACCCAGGCGTGGGGTCTATCGGGAGATTCCGTTTAGATACAGAGATGAGTTCGGCAAGGTGATTACAACACCCATAAGGGTTTTATCCGTAACCGATGGGTCAGGAAAAACCTGGAAATATCAGGTTAAGAAGACGGGCTCAATCATCAATGTCCGAATCGGGGATCCCAAACGCTTTGTTGAGAGAAACCAAACCTATGTGATTATCTACGAAGTCGAAAATGCCATCCTCTTTTTTAGCGACCATGATGAACTCTACTGGAATGTGACGGGGAACTACTGGAAGGCCCCCATCCAAGAGGCATCGGCAGATGTGACCCTGGCAACGAAGGAGAAGAGCAAGAACCTGTGGGCAGCAGGCTACACGGGAAGTTTCGGTTCCAAGGCTACGGAATGCAGTTTTGAGACCTATAATAATAGCAGCAAATTTTTAACGACAAAAAACCTCAATCAGGGCGAAGGCCTGACCATTGCCTTTGGATGGGACAAGGGACTCGTCTCGCCGCCCTCTTCTTTAAAGAAGTTTTTGTGGGCTCTTAATCTGAGAGAGAACTGGGTGTTTTTAATTCCCATTTTCTCTTTCCTCTACATGGTCAATCTCTGGTACAGAAAAGGCAGAGACCCAAGGGTGAGAGAGTCTATTACGGTGATGTATGAGCCTCCCAAGTTTGGGGATCGACCACTCACCCCAGCAGAGGTAGGAACCCTTGTTGACGAGAAACTCGATCCAAGAGATATCAGTTCAACGATTGTCGGACTTGCGGTCAAGGGGTATATCAAGGTTGAGGAGGTCAAAAAAGAGGGATTGATTTTCGACAGATCGGATTACTATCTCAAAAAGGTGAAGGAGCCTGATGAGGCTCTCAGCTCTTTCGAGACGGAACTGATGAGCCGCCTCTTCTCTTTTGCTCCGTCCCGCCTGTCTGTCTCAAGTTTGAAGAATAAATTTTATAAGGATTTGAA
>JASEIE010000262.1 GCA_030024065.1 Thermodesulfobacteriota bacterium | reverse complement strand
TAGAGTCTAAAATTTTTGTTGTATTGAATGTTATCATGGAATAATTTAAAATGAACGTAGGAGATACAAGATGAAAAGGCGGTTTTCATGGTTTTTACTTCTCTCTCTCATACTTTTTCTTTCAGGTTGTGCCCATGTCATTTCAAAGGATTTGAGGATAAAGTCAGACCTTTCTCTTACTCTCAGTCAGGTCCGTCAGAATCCAGACGCCTTTGAAGGTAAACGGGTTGTGTGGGGCGGAGAGATCATCGAGACGGTCAATCAAAAAGATGGGACCACACAGATCGAAGTCTTCCAGCGGCCCCTGGGATGGAGGGGAGAACCTCGAGAGACCTATCCCTCTGAAGGAAGATTTTTAGTCCTGACCGAAAAATATTTAGATCCTTATCTCTTCCAAAGAGGAAGAAAGATCACCGTGGCGGGTGAAATCCAAGGGGAGAAGATCAAGCCTCTTGGAGAAATGGATTTCAAGTACCCTCTCCTTCTCAGCAAAAAGCTCTACCTCTGGCCGGAATATTACTATGCCTATCCCCCTCCCTATTACTATTATTATTATGATCCAGGGTGGCCTTATCCCTACGGGTGGGGATACCCCTATGGAGGAAGGTTTTACTTCTATTATCGCTATCACCGCCGTTAAGCTCCCTCAGTTGACAGACAGGCCCTTGTCGGTTATATTTCCCCCCATAAATAAGGAGCGTCCATGCCACGAAGTCCTATCACCCGAGATGGATATAATAAGCTTCACAAAGAGCTGGAGCACCTGAAGAAGATCGTTCGCCCCCAGGTAATCAAAGCCATTGAAGAGGCCCGTGCTCATGGAGATCTGAGCGAGAACGCCGAATATGAGGCGGCCAAAGAGCAGCAATCCTTTGTTGAAAAGAAGATCAAGGAAACAGAACAGAAGCTCGCCAACTGCGAGATTATGGATACTTACAACCTTCCCAATGACCGGGTAGGTTTTGCCTCTACAGTGACTCTGGAGAACTCTGATAATGGAGGTATCGTTACCTACCAGGTTGTGGGGCCAGACGAATCGGATATTCCTTCCAGAAAGATTTCAATCGCCTCTCCCTTAGGAAAAGCGCTCATAGGCAAAGAAGTGGATGATGAGGTGGTTGTGAAGACTCCTGGAGGCATGAAGAGATATTTGGTCCTGGAGATTCATTAGATAAATTTATATTTTCCGATCATCATCCCATTCCCTTCCCCTTCCTCCTGATGACATGGATGGCAGTGGCCTTGAAGGAGGCAGCAATCTCTATCCCTTCCTTTAATGATAAATTTTCCAGCGAGGGATAGGTCACATAGGCGACCAGAGGAAATCCGCAGTTTAATTGAATCTTCTGATAGAGCCCCATAGGGACGATCCTCTCGATCCTCCCGGGGAATACATTTCTGGCACTTATAGCTTCTTTGGAAGCACGGACCGTAAGGGTAACATTTTCCGGACGAATGCAGAGAGCCACTCCCTCCCCCGGATCAACCTCGCCCACTGCCTCAATCTCATTTCCTGAAATCGAAGTGATGATAGTGCCCTCCTTCTTTCTGATTACCTTTCCCATAAGGATCGTCTCCACACCCACAAAGGAAGCCACAAACTCATCCACAGGATGGTTCATCACCTCTTCGGGAGAACCGATCTGAAAAATCATGCCCTGATTCATCACCGCGACCCGGTCGGAAAGCCTCAACGCCTCCAGGCGATCGTGGGTGGCGAAGATCGTTGTCGTTTCTGTCTGCCGGAGAATCCGTTCCAAATCTTCAATCAGGGAGGCGCGACTGGGTGGATCAAGAGATCCAAAGGGTTCGTCAAGGAGAAGGATTTCAGGCCGGATGGCAAAAGCCCGCGCAAGACTTACCCGCTGTGCCTCTCCTCCTGAAAGGGTTCTCGCAGAACGGTGGACGAGATGGACGATTCCAAATCGATCCAGTTCCTCCATCACCCGATCCTGAATTTCCCTCCTCTTCACCCTCCGAATTCTTAAACCCGATGCCACATTTTCAAAGACGGTCGTATCGAAGAGAAGGGGTTCCTGAAAAACCATGGAGAGCTTCCTCCGGAATTCGAAAATGGAATGACTCGAATCGACCCTCTTCCCTGCAAAGAAGATCTCCCCCTGATGGGGCTTTAATAAATGAGACAGGGTTTGAAGCAATGTGGTCTTCCCCGCCCCATTGGGCCCAATCAAAGCCAGGATCTCCCCTTTCTGGATGGAAAGGAATGGAATATTAAGTATGTTTGTCCCTCCTCTTTTCACCTCAAGGTTTTTTACCTCCAGTATAGGCATCTGTTCGCCCATGGTGTTCATTCCGCAATACGCATTCCGAAATCCGAAGTTACATTCATCTCGGCCTTTCCCTTTGCTGTATCTGGGTGATGATAAAATTGATGGAAAAAGCGAGCAGGAGAAGGATGATTCCCAGGGCAATGGCCACATCAAAATTTCCACGACTTGTTTCCATGACCGTGGCTGTGGTGAGCACCCGGGAATACCCCTTGATATTGCCTCCGACCATGATAGAGGCCCCAACCTCGGAGATCACCCCACCAAATCCTGCCATCACTCCAGCCAGGAGAGGGAGTTTAGCCTCCTTGACCAGAATCCAGACCATCTGGAGGCGGTTAGCCCCAAGGGCTAAAATCTGGAGCCGCAGTTTCTGAGGAAGTTGTTGGATGGCCGCCAGGGTAATACCCATGACAATCGGTGTGGCGATGACAGTCTGGGCAAGAATCATGGCTGTGGGCGTATAGAGGATCCCCAGAAAACCGAGGGGCCCGTTCCTCCATAAAAAGATCGTAACAAAAAGTCCCACCACAACAGGTGGAAGACCCATGCCGGTATTGACGAGGCTCACCGTGAACCTTTTTCCGGGAAATTGGGAGAGGGCGATGACCGTTCCTGTGGAAACTCCAATCAGGAGGCTGATTAATGTGGCTGTTCCTGATACCTGAAGGGAGAGGAGGATGACCTCGATCACCTCCGTATCGAAAGTAATCAGCAGCCAGAATGCCTTTTTTATTCCTTCGAGAATGAGATCCATTTTTGTAAAACGCTCCTTCCGTGTATTATCACCCTCTCCCTCGGTGGGAGAGGGTGGGGGTGAGGGGGAAGATGCCATGTCCACCCCCACCTTCATCCTCCCCCGTCAAGGGGGAGGAGATTAAACGAGGAACTTCAAATATTATGGTTTAGGATTTCGACATTCGGATTTCGAGTTTAGGGTTTTCCTATCTCTCCTTCTTTCTTCCCTGCATCCGGGAAGAAGAGAGGAGAACCAAACTTTTCCACTCCAAAGGTTTTAATGATGTCTTGGGTTTCCTTTGAAACCATGAAGTCGGCAAAGGCCTTTGCGCCGGCGGCATTGACCTTGGGCCATTTGGCAGGGTTGACCTCGATGACATGATAAACGTTAAGAAGAATAGCATCCCCTTCGACCAAAATATCAAGATTAAGATTCTTCTTTAAAGCCAGATAGGTTCCCCGGTCCACAAGGGAATATCCTTTCTTCTCTGCCGCAATATTTAAAGTCTGGCCCATTCCAAGTCCGGTCTCCTGACACCATTTCTTTCCTTCTGGATTGATCCCAGTAGTCTTCCAGATTGTCTTCTCTTTCGAATGGGTCCCAGAGTTATCACCTCTCGATAAAAATAGAGCTTTCGTTAAAGCGATCTTTGCAAATGAATCAGAGGATGATCTCATCCCTCTAATTTTAGCCGGATCATCAGAAGGTCCAACAAGGATGAAGTCATTATGCATGATGAGCCTTCGGTTAATTCCATAACCCTCGGATACAAATTTCTTCTCTGCGTCAGGGGAGTGAACCAGAAGCACATCCGCCGCCCCTTTCTGACCCATGGCCATGGCCTGCCCTGAACCCACTGCAATCGTTTTTACAAAGTAACCTGTCCTCTTTTCAAAAATTGGAATGAGAACATCTAAAAGTCGGGAGTCCTGCGTGCTGGTTGTGGTGGCAACAATGATATTTTTCTGTTGGGCCGCGGCAGGAAATAATAGAGACGGCAAAATGAAAGGCAAACAGAATAACCCGATGCAACTCCACCTCTTCATGGATATTCTCCTCCGGCTAATTTCTTGAATAAAGGATTTTTCCCGAATTGCTGAAATCGTAGTTTCCTACCTTCTCGACCCGCTTTCGAAACACCGGAGAATTGAGAACTTCAATGAAGGCTTGAATCCCTTTATTAAAAAAGGTGGGTTGGTCAAGGAGCATATCAAAACTTTCCTGGACGATCGGGATAAAGGGGAGGCCAAAAAGTTTCGAAACGGCAATGGTGGCAATCCCCGCATCCGCCTCCTTCGTGAGGATAGAAAGACCTACCTCAAAATGGGTGAAGACCTCTCTCTCATAACCATGGATCTTGGAAGGAGAAATCCGCAATCTCTTCAAGTGATGGTCCAAAAGAACCCTCGTCCCGGCACCTTGTTGCCGGTTAACGAACTTAACCCCTTTACCGGCCAGGCCCTCGAATCCCCGAATGCCAAAAGGATTTCCAGGGGCAACCACAAACCCAAGGTCCCGGCGAAATAGATTGACCACAACAGGCTTTATATTAGGGAGATAGGTAGAAAGAAAAGGGATATTGTATTCACCCGTTTTTGGATCGAAAAGGTGGGACCAGGCAATATCTGTATAACCCATGTTCAGGGCCTTGAGTCCATCGGTGCTTCCTGTATTCGCAGAAAAGATATAGAACTCAGGATACGATTTTCTCATATAGGTCTGTACCATATCGAGGATGGGATCATTGCTCCCGGAGGCCAGAAGTGCCCCTTCGATCTCCTTGCCTTTCTTTCTGGCCTGTTCAAGACCAATTTTGGCATTCGATTCAATCCATTCATCAATCAACTTCTTTGGAAAGACCCACTTCCCGGTTAAACGGGTGGATGGAATCTTTTTAGACTTGATCAATGCATAGACCTGCTTTTCATGGATTCTCAAATACTGAGCCACCTCTTTTGTGTTCATCATCTCTTCAGACATGGCTTTCCTCCAGCGGGTGGATAGATGATAAATGATTGGTTTCCAATTGTCAATGAAAAATATTACAAATAATTACTTTTTATTACTTAAAATTCTTCCTTCGTCCGCATCTTCAGAAGGGTAACCATGTCGAAACCCGGCCTTCCTCTTTTTTGCCCCCTGCGACATTAACCATTTTACCTACAGAGGATGAAGGGCGGCTCACATCACGATTTGTTCATTTCCGATGGAAAGAGAGCATAACGACCGGGTAGGCATAGGGTGGATCAATTCTTTTCTTGACATGATAAAATAAAATTGATATTTTGTTTGTCATGTATAAACGAATCATTCATATTGCCCTGCCGGAGAGGTCGAGTTGTTTCCTTTGGGGACCGCGCCAGACGGGAAAGAGCACCTTGCTCCAGGAGCGTTATCCAACCTCCAAACGCTATGACCTGCTCCTTTCCGACGAGTATCGGCGTCTTATGCATCAGCCTTCTTTGCTCCGGGAAGA
>JASEIE010000261.1 GCA_030024065.1 Thermodesulfobacteriota bacterium | reverse complement strand
CGGGGATAACCGGTGATCTAAATCCGGCCCATATCAACGAAACCTATGCCGCAAAGACTTTTTTTAAGACGAGGATTGCCCATGGCATGTTGTTAGGTGGTTTTATCTCTGCAATTCTGGGGAATCAACTCCCAGGGCCTGGAACCATTTACATCAGACAGGAATTGAATTTCTTAGCCCCGGTTCGCATTGGCGACACCATCACTGCCCGTGCCGAAATTGTGGAGATTATCAACGAGAAGAATCGTATTAGACTAAAGACGACATGTATTAATCAGGATGGTACCCTTATTTTAGAGGGTGAGGCTCTCGTCAGCCCCCCAAAGGCAAGTAAAAAATAATTAAGAAGATTTTTTCTGAAAAGACTCGCCAATACTTTCCATCAATTTCTGAAACTGGTCTTTTTGCCTCTGCATCAAGTCTTGGAAACCTTTGACCACCCCTCCAGGATCGAAAACCTTTTCCCCGAGTAGCATTCTTAAATGGCTGATCGTCTCTTCCTGAGACGCTACCTTCTGTTTTAATGCCTCGTATTTTTCAACCAATCCAAGATACTCCTCCTTGGGAACCAAACCAAGTAAGGATAAATAATCTTTGAACGACTTCTTGAAATCCTCCTCTGCCTTCTTCCACATTTTCAGGTAGTCTGGGCTGCTTTTGTCAAGTTTATCGAGGCTGTAAAATGTTTGGAACATGGCTGTGAGATCCTCAAAACCTTTAAAGCCCTGCATCATCCATTTGGAAATATCCTCGAGTTGTTTTTGCCCTTTGGCTACGTTGATCAGGAAATTTCCCCAGAATTCTAAAAAATGCTTATCCATGAAATTCCTTTACCCCTCTTCTTCAAGGTCTAACTGATAACGGACAGGACCTCGACATTTATTTGGAAAGCATGTGTGAAGGGCAAACTCCGATCCAGGATCAGACCAGGAAGTGGCAATGCCCCCATGGCCTTTGGGAAAGGCGCAGACTTCAGCATCGATATAATCTAATGGGGCGAGGGCCGCTTCTTTGTTCACCAGGTCGTCCTTTTCCGCATAGCAGATGAGGAATTTGATCCCTTTCTCCTTCAAGCGGTTGAAATTCAATTTTCGACCGAAAAGGGTAACGGGCAGCGTTCCGTCTTTGGCCACAGGATTGGTGTAGGAATCAAAGCTCAATTTAATAATAGCAGCAGGCAGATCCTTACGGTCGTAGATCAACCAGTGGTTCAGGGCTGCCGCTGTTTTACTGATCTCCACTTTTCTATCACCAGAAGCGTCCAACATCATCAGGTCTCGATAGAAAGAAAAGATGGGTGCTTCCTTTTCCATACTTTTCAATTTGTAAACCCAACTCATCACCTTACCATCGACCACCTGATTACCATTCGGTAAGGTCTTCAGTGCATAGCCCAGGTTCCTAAACCGAGGGGGGAGATGTTCCAGGTACTCGATCAAGGCCTTGCTTCGAGTCCCATCCATAGGTGCGACACAGGTAATGAGGGCATCCACTAAGTCATCCAATTCACCAGAAAGGAGATCAACCATAGCGATAAATCCGCCCTGGCAATATCCGTGAAGGGTTACTGGTCTTTCGTGCCTGGCCATCACTTCCTGACAGAAGTAATGGGTATCACAGGCCTCGTCCTCTCCAGTCATAATCTGAACGGCTGGGTTCGTGTCAATATCCTTAAGGATCCGGATATAAGTGGGAATTCCTTGGTTGGCAAAACAGTGAACATAACTTTTATCTTCCCCGGGAAGGAAGGCCAGAATATTGGGACCAAGGACATAAGGAGGGAGGATGATGATCGGTTTACCCTTCTCTCTCACCTTCACATTCTTATAGCTGGGAAGCACCTGATAGAGGTAAAAACGCTCTGTTTCTGCAGCCTTTAGATAGCCTCCACTTTTAAAGTGAAATCCGAATTCTGGTTCGATATCCCGGATGGTCTTTGGGTAGGTGAGGACAACCGTTTCAATTACTTTGGCCTGCCTGGACATATACTGCTCAATATCCTCTCCTTCCCGGTCGAATATCGTATTGAGCCACGCGGAAAAAGCCTCCCGATACTCACGAATATGGTAATGGTTCATTGCTTCCAAGCTACTGGTTAACCCCTTTTCTGCAATCTGAATATTAAACTGCAAAAGTTCCATATAATCCCTGAGAGTCTCTAGGGGGGGATGGTGTGCCAATTTTTCTCTCTCCAAGGCATTGAAGGAAGTTAAAGCGGTCCAGTATGGAGTAATAAACTCATTCATGTACCGGAAAACACCGCTCCAATAAGTTTGAGTGGCCTTAATCTGCTCCCTGGTAGCCCCGCTTATCTTGAGATTGATCTCCGAGAACCTTTCAAGGGAAGCGTATAATTCTGAGACTAAGTCAAACCAATTTTTCATGGGTCATCCTCCGAGGAGTTGATCCTGAATTTCATGTTTAAGATACTCAGTCCGATTCCTTTTAACTGGACGGAAAAAAGGTGGAAGCGAAAAAGGGCCGTTTAGCTTTAACCATACGCTACCCGGCCCTCAGCGTCCTATTGGGTTTTGGACTTTTCCAAACCTGTGAAGAAATCATCTACTTTTTTAAAGCTTTCATCTACAGCCTTCTTAAAATCGTCACGCCCTTTTTTAAAAGCCTGAACCCAATCATTGAGAGCCTTCTTTCCCTGATCGGGAAGCCATGTGGCTTGCTCCAAAAACATGTTGACCATCCTTTCCGTCTGCTCCTGGAGCATGACCATGGCGTTAAAGGTGTTGTCAAAAGTTGCCTTGTTGAAATCGACCATTTGTTTTGCAATTTTACTCTGTTCCATAATACTTAACCTCCTATTTTTTTCTATGACCTTGATCAAGGATAATTAATATTATAATGCCAAATTTTCATTTGTCAAGAAAAAAATGGTGCAATGCAAAAATATTTCTCTATTGAGAGAAAAAGCATTTAAGTCTTTATAATTATTAATAATATTTTTTAAATATTGGATTATATAAATTTAGTAATGAAAATTTTGTTGCATTGTGACTTAAATTTTGGTATATTTAATAAAAAGGGGTATAAAATGGCTGAAAAAATATTGCTAAAGAAATATGCCAACAGAAGGTTATACGATACCGAAAAGAGCACTTATGTGACTCTCAATCAAGTGGCCGATATGATCAAACAGGGTCGGAGGATTGAGGCCATTGATGCCAAAACTAAGGAAGATGTCACCGCCTTTATCCTCCATCAGATTATCCTTGAGGAGGCGAGATTAAAAAACGGCCTCCTACCAGTCTCCCTTCTTCATCTGATCATTCAATATGGGGAAACTGTTCTCAGGGAATTCTTCGAGAAATATCTACAGCAAACTATAGAAAACTATCTGGTTTATAAGACAACTTTTGATGAACAATTCAGGAAATGGCTTGATCTGAGCATGGATCTTTCAGATACGGCCCAGAAAACGATGACCGGCTTGTTGACCCCTTACAAATCTCTCTTTGATGTCTTTTCAGGTCCCGCAGAAAACCAAGAGAAGGTGGAAAAAAAGTAGTTCAACTTTATATTTAAGACCTGTCACTATGGACGAAGACGAAGGCCACGATCCTCTTATAAAATTCTTCTAATATCTTTTGGGAGCGGAAGAGGCCCATATGACCTCCATCACAAATGAGGGTGAGTTTTTCATCTGGTGAGACCGAATCGATCAGATCCATATGACCAACCGCTTGGAGAGGGGGGGCGATATCATCTTTAGCTCCGCCAAGGGCCCATATAGCCACAGATCCCGGATAGTCCTTGATGCCGATCTTTTTGCCGCCAATTGTAAGCCTTCCACGGATCAATTCATTCCTGACAAAAATCTTCATATAGGTATCCTTTATAAATTCAGATGGAAAGTGATGCACATAATTATACCACCGATAAAAAACCTTTTGACGTTCAGCGGCTTCTTCATCTCCTCCTCTTAAGTCATCCATAAGCTTCATCAAGTTTTTATAATGCTGATCCATTCCCAAAAAATAGAAGCCAAGGACTTGGAAACGGCCATCATAAATCTCTCTGCCAGCCCCAATATATTCATCGGAAATAGTGCGGCCAAATAAGGTAACGAGTTTATCGATGCCATTTTCGCCCATCGTTCGGGCGAAATCTGTCAAATATCCCCTTTCTGCCTCTGTGTGCATAGGTGCGCCCGCCGAGCCGAAGGTCTTCCCCAGGTGGGGGTAAAGGATGAGGGTAGACATCAGTAATGGTCCAGGCTGACAGATAGCAATGAGATGAGGAGGAGAACCAGTCATCCCATTCAAATGTTCCAGTACTTTTCTGTACTGGGTAACCTGTCCATTAAAACCCTCATCATGCCTCTTGCCATCCACATAAAGCGGAATATCTTCCGCGCACTTCTGTTCCACGATGGCCATGCGGGTAAGGCCTTGGTCTCTCATGTAAAGAGCTACACGTTCCGCAATGCTTGAATGATGCCCCGCACGAGGGGCGAAAACGACTGCGTAGTTTTGTATTTTATGTTGGGTGTCTAAAGAAATATCAACCACCCTAAGACTGGGGAAATCAAGTAGAATTTTTTTATCTTTAATTGTCCAATCCGGAGGAGGAATTTCTTCCGTGAAAAATTTGACAAATTCAAGCTCCCCCCGTCTTTCTTGCTGAAAACGGCTTAGACTTTCTAAAAGATTTTTTCTAAAGATCTCCAAAACATTCTCGGTCCCTTTCCGATAGGTCTCAAGGAGCAACGGGTAAGCTTTCTCGCTCGGCAAATAATTCATATAGGAATATATTCCCGATACAGAATAATTAAAATGATGATAGATTTGCATTAAATCGAAGCTTAAGGAAATAAAGCACTTATTTATTTCTGTGATAACGATACTTGTCTGAATAGGAAGTTTCATCGTTTCAAGGGTATTAAGAAGGTGCGGAAATAAGCTCATTAATGAGCTTGGCATATTCATCTCCTTTTTTGAATTGAAAATTTGTAATGACCTTTCCTTTTTAAAAAGATTATTTATAAGGAAAGCGAGTTTCCTTGTCAAGAAAAAATGAGGCAAGTGAGGGAACGGTGCATTTCAAAATACTTTAATGATTTAAAACAAGCAAATTGTAAATAAATTTGTGTATAAATTTGTTGCATTATCATTGATTTTGATTTGACTATCCTCAATCTTCAGTTATTTAAAATAGGTTTATGACAGAGCCAATCATGATGAAGATAAAAGGCGATGGAATTCAAATCCAATTGGCGATGTGGAATGGAAAAGGAGAATCCATCCTCTGCATTCATGGGTTGACAGCCAACAGCCGATTCTGGGATTGCCTGGCTTCGGCGCTAACTCCCCGGCACAGGGTCATTGCCATGGACCTCCGGGGGAGAGGACTCTCGGAGAAGCCATCCACAGGATATTCAATCGAGCACCACTGCAAGGATACCTTGGCCCTGATGAACGATCAGGGTTTTGAACGGTCAGTGTTCATGGGCCACTCCCTGGGTGCCTTCATATCGCTTGTTTTTGCAGCTCAGTATCC
>JASEIE010000260.1 GCA_030024065.1 Thermodesulfobacteriota bacterium | reverse complement strand
GGTCGGATATGCGTAATGGTTTCATGGTTGAACATCATAACACAAGTATATCCTATACGCAATTATTTATGTCGTTATGTATATCAGCAAAAAAGAGGCAGATCGATATATAAAGAGGCTTTAGCGCAACTTACCAACCCTTCATGTTTATCTTTGCTTCTTCCTTCTGCATTCTGCCCTCTAAGATCTGTGGCACCACTTCAGGAGTTCTTTAAGCGATAAGGCATTGAGGACATCTTTGGTTTCGAGCCATCCCCTTCTGGCGACAGCCACTCCCAGGCTCATCATCCACATCTGGTCCAGATGATGAGCGTCGGTTCCAATGGCTACCCGGATTTCCATCTCTTTCGCCTTCCGGCAGTGGATGTCGTCTAAATCGAGGCGTTCGAAGTAGGCATTGATTTCCAGGGCTTTTCCATTTCGCTTTGCCGCCTCCATCACTTCATCGATATCCACCTCATAAGGATCCCTTGCTCCCAATAACCTGCCGGAGGGATGGGCGAGGATATGGACGAGAGGATTCTCAATGGCTCGAATGATCCTCTTCGTCATCTTTTCCTTATCCTGTTTGAACCCGCTGTGAATCGCCGCTATGACGATGTCGAGCTTCTCCAAAACCTTATCGGAGAGATCTAACGCTCCATCGCCAAGAATATCGACTTCTGATCCTTTTAGAATCTGAAACCCTTTCAGCTTTTCATTAATGCGATCGATCTCCTCCATCTGTTTCATCAATCTCGATTCATCGAGACCGTGGGTGATCTTCAGGGATTTTGAGTGATCGCAGATCGCCACATACTGACAACCCCTCTTCTGGGCAGCTCTGGCAATCTCTTCGATCGTCGAATGGCCATCGCTCCATTTGGAGTGGACATGAAGGTCTCCTTTGATCTCTGACTCTTCAACCAGTTTCGGAAGCCTTCCCTTCTGTGCAGCTTCAATCTCTCCCCGATCCTCACGAAGTTCGGGCTCGATCCAATCCATATCGAGAGCCCCATAGATATCCTTTTCCTTCTTCCCTCCGATCTTTTTATCTCCTTTGAAGACACCATATTCATTGATCTTGATCCCTTTGGACTTGGCAATTCCCCGAAGATGGATATTGTGATCTTTTGATCCTGTAAAATACTGGAGGGCAGCCCCATAGGAATCCTCTTCGACAACCCGAAGATCAATCTGTAATCCTCCCTCCACAATGACAGAAGCCTTTGTCTCTCCGGAGGATAAGACTTCCTTGACCTCAGAGAGATGAGTAAACGCATGAACGATCTTCTCATGATTCGGTCCGGCGGCCAGGATATCGATATCTCCGATATTCTCCCTCATTCTCCGGAGCGAACCTGCCCATTCGATCTTTTTCGATCCTGTCTTCTTTCTCAAGGTCTCAACAATCCGTTTTGCCACAGGAAAGGCCATGCCCAGATTCATCCTTCCCTTGCTCTGTTTTAGGAGCTGGATGCCCCGCTTGATGTTTTCGACCTTCTTCTCACCCATCCCGGGAAGGCCGATGAGAGAACCATCCTCCACAGCCTTTTCAAGCTGGGATAGACTTTCGATCCTTCTCTCTTTATGAAGGAGGGCAAGTGTTTTCGGTCCCATTCCCGGTATATCCATCATGGCGATCAACTCATCGGAGACCCCTTTCTTCACTTCCTCAAATTTGGAGACCTTTCCTGTCTTCAGATACTCCTCAATCTTTTTGGCCATTCCCTCGCCAATCCCTGGAATGTCCTTTAATGTTCCGCTCTCAGCAATCTCCCCGATGTCCTGTGTGAGGTCACCCAAAATCCTTGAGGCTTTACGGTAAGCACTGATCTTAAAAGGATTCTCACTTTTAAATTCAAGGATATCAGCCATCTTTTCGAAGAGGTTAGCAAGTTCTTTATTTTTCACCTTCTCCCTCTCGGAGGGAAACCCCTCACCCCTTCCCTCTCCCCAGCGCCTGCCTGCCGGTAGGCAGGGGGAGAGGGGGAAGTGAGTGGATTCCGTATCGAAGATAATCCCTGAGACAGATACCGAAATTCTCCACCACATTTTTTTTGCTGTTGACGATGAAGATACGGTGCTGGATATGAAAGAGCTCTTCGATCAGCCTTTCCACAGGATAGAGTTTCTTCGATTCTACTCCATATCTTCGGCTTAACTCCTCCTCGAACATCACGACCAGTTTATCCTTCATCCTCAACTGGGTATCATTGAACAGGATGGCCACATCTGGCAGAAGGTCTCCGACTCTGGAGAAGAAGGTGGAGATCTCTCCCTGTTCAACCCCCTTAGGAGGTGAGGATTTCACCTCCACATAGAAGAGCTTCTGATTCCAGGAGGCGATCACATCGTAATCTCCACCGGACCGGGTCTTTTTCACACTCACACCATAGATGGCAGGGGAAGCAAACTCCCGCTTGAACATCTCGGCGATAAACCACTCCAGGGTTGGTCCAAAGCTGTAAAGCGGGGAGAGGCTGGTTCGATACCCTTTTCTGCTATCCTTAATGAGGAGTCCCATTTCGCAAAGGAGGTCACAGTATCCGCGAGCGGTCTTTGAAGAACAGTAGTGTGTCAGATTCTGTATTCTGAACTGGTTCTGGTGCTTGATCATGTCTCTCAGGACGAGACGGAAGGAGTACTTTTTCATCATCCCATAGAATCCGGTTTGATGAGATTCGGAAAGCTCCGGAGGGAAGAAGAGCTTTTCTGTGGGATTTTTTCGGAAGACCTTTATCCCCCTCATTCTGAGCATCCTCTCCACAGGAGAAGAATCTTCTAATGAAGCGGCCTTGATGGATTCAATCTCTTGGGTGAGGGAACGGACTTTCTTCTTAAGAGATTGGATCTCTCGGAGAACTTCCTGCAATTTCACTTAAAACCCCCGATAGAGACGGTGGTGCTTAGCCCGGTGAATTGCTTCCATATATTCCTTATGGGCAATCCTCCGCCCGATCTCAGGAAAATCGCAGGCCCGGTATTCGGGCCGGTATTGAGCCATGATGTTCACATAGGAGTGAACCGAGATCTCCTCGGCGATGAACTTCAAAACCGCCTCGGAGGAGGCAACCCCTCCCGGCATAACCAGGTGTCTGATCAAAAGCCCTCTTTCGGCAACCCCTGTGGGGTTGATCGACAGGTCTCCAACCTGGCGGTGCATTTCTTTGAGAACCTTTTTAAGAACTTCCGGGTAGTCCGGGGCATTGGAGAACTGTTTCGAATACTTTTCATCCATGTATTTTGCATCGGGCATATAGATGTCGATGATCCCTTCGAGGAGCTTAACCACCTCGATCGATTCGTAGCCGGAGCTGTTATAGACAATGGGAAGGTGAAGACCCATCTCAATGGCCTCCGGTAAAGAGGAGACGATCTGGGGGACATAATGGGTGGGGGTGACGAAATTGATATTATGACAGCCCATCTCCTGAAGCCTCATCATAGCCCGGGCCATCTCATGATCGCTTACCCGCTCCCCACTCCCCTGATGGCTGATGTCATAATTCTGGCAGAAGATGCACCGGAGGTTGCAGTGGGTAAGGAAGATCGTTCCGGAACCATGAGTTCCAACCAGAGGAAGCTCTTCACCGAAATGGGGGAAGGCACTCGAGACCATCAGCTCTGAAGGAGCTTTGCAATATCCAACCTCTCCATTCAGGCGATTGACCCCGCACTCCCTCGGGCAGAGCCGGCACTCTCTGAGGAACTCCATAAGAAGCTGGCCCCTTTTCTGGAGTTCCCCCTGCTTGAAGAGGCTGATATAGGAAGGGACGAAAGCCATTTTGAATTCTTCTCCATTGCCTAGAAAATAACCTGATTGTCTCCTTCTCCCCTGGCGGGAGAGGGTTGGGGTGAGGGGGAACAGACGATGGCCACCCCCACCTCAATCCTCCCCCGTCGAGGGGGAGGATAAAGCTTGGCAATTTTCATTGTTTGAGGGTGACACATCCGTCATGAAGGTTTGCTTCAATAATACCTTATCACAAAATCTGAACAATGAAAATTACCAAGTCTTATTCCCCCCCTTTTCCCATCTCCCCTACCTCTTCCCTCGAGTGATGGGGGCAGGGGCACGCAGGCATCAGGCGAGGGGGGAATAACCGGGTTATCTTCTACCTCATGCTCCATGCCAGGAGGGCGCTCCCTAACCATGAAAATAGTCCATAGGTCACGGTTAAGGTTAGGAGGCCCGTATCGTTTAGCGTCAAAGGGTAAGGGTAAAAATCTAAGACGATAAACGTAACCCCTGCCTACTGCAGGCAGGCATTGACGAAACGGGCATCGTTACCGTTGAACGAAACCTATTTTCTACATAATGTGGATGCTAAAGAGTCTGATAGACGGTGATGACTCTGTGGTAGTAGTGGGCAGGAATTCTCTGTTTTCTCTCTATAAGACCCTTCACATAGGTGGGCCCATAATTGTAGGCTGCCATGGCGACCCGAATGTCATTAAAATCGAGGATAAGCTGGGAAAGGTAATGAATTCCCATCGTTATGTTGAGAGAAGGATTGAAGAGGGTAGGGTCTCCTTTCCACTCAATACCCAGCTCCTGAGCAATGGATTCCGCCACATAGGGCATGAGTTGCATTAACCCCTTGGCGCCTCTTTCGGAAATAGACTGATTTTGAAAAGAACTCTCGATGGCAATGAGAGCCAGAATGAATTTAGGGTCATGGTTGTAACGGAGCGACTCCTCATAGATGGCTCCTGCCAATTCCCTCTTTGTCCCTTCATCCATATCTTTTGAATGCTTCTCCAGTATTCCTATAATCTCATGGAGAGCCTGCTCCCTGCTTCTAATTTCACGGCTCAAATCGGGGAGATGGATGGAGAGAAAGGAGATGACGATGAAGAGGATGACTTTTAGGAGGAGACGGGGAAAGGAAGAGCCACTTCTTTTTGATTTGGGCGGATGGGGAGGGTGCCCTGTCCATATAAACGGTTCATTAAGCTCCATATCCGTGCCTCCTTGTGATAAGCTTTCACAATGTTAACACGAAAATCTCCTTTTTGTCAAGCCTCACACGCTTCCAATCCCCTTACCCGGCTCTTGCCCCCCTAAAAACTTCTTCTTTTCCATTTTCAATGGGGCAGAGAGCCTGACATTCAAAACAGTAGTAGTAATTTCCAGAGACGAGGGTCTGCCAGAGCTCACGGAAGGGATAGCTCTTCAACATCTCTGTCCGTTTTTCAGAAGAGGCATTGAACATCCCTTCAACAAATTTCATCGCCCCCCGGAGGCCAAATTCAAAGATCAACCGGCCGCAGGCCTGTTTATCCACCTGTCCTCCTCCAAGAAGGGCCTTGCTCGGACAGCCCAATATACAGATCTGACAATCTATCGGACAGGGAATCCTGGCCTTCCTCTTCGTTGCATTGAGGGAGGCAGAGGTGACGACAGCGCCCAGCCTCACTCTTGGTCCAAATCCTTTGACCAGAACAAGGCCGCTCTTTCCATAATTTCCGATTCCTGCCTCCACAGCCGCCCTTCTCAGATCGACCGCCCCAACCATACCCTGCTTTCCGTCCGAC
>JASEIE010000025.1 GCA_030024065.1 Thermodesulfobacteriota bacterium | reverse complement strand
CTCATTTATTGAGGGCGGAGTCCGTCGGCAATAAATGCCGACGCTACGGGGAAAAGGAATAACTCCATAACCAATAATTACCCATAACTGAGGGATTACTAAAAACTGCTTGTTTGGGTAACCCTTCAGTTATGAATGATAAATGTTTTGTCGAATATGTAACTCAGGGCTATGGTAAACTTAAACAAACCATAACTGATGGGTTACTTGTTTGGGCATGGAAATTTTGTTATCTATAACATCAGGGTGTGGAAAGTGGAAGGTTGAAAGTAGAAGTAGATTTTTTTAAAAACCACCCTCCACGCTCTACATCCCACTTTCCAATTTTAAGGAGGTTGCGTGTGAAGCGATATCTCATCATCGGGAATGGAGTCGCTGGCGCAAGGGCGGCGGTCAAGATCAGGGAGGCGGATTCGGAGGGCGAGGTCCACATCTTTACAGAAGAAGCCTATCCCTTTTACTACCGGGTTCGATTTCCGGAATTGGTTGCAGGAGAGGTGGCCATAAAAGAGATCACCATCCATACCAAAGAGTTTTATCAAAGCAAGAATATCTCCCTCCATCTCGAAGAACCGGTCGTGGAGGTTCATCCAGACAAGAAGGAGATCCTCAGCAAACAGGGGATGACCTATTCTTACGATCTCCTGCTCCTGGCGACAGGTGGAAATGCCTTTGTGCCATCCATCAAAGGGAGAGAGAAGAAAGGGATCTTTACCCTTCGCACGATGCGGGATGCCATTGAAATGAAGGCATTCTCAGAGAAGATCAGCCAGGCGATTCTCATCGGAGGCGGGCTTGTTGGATTGGAGACAGGCGGAGCCCTGTTAAGGCGGGGAATAAAGATAGTCGTCATTGAGCATCATCCGAGAATTCTTCCGAGGCAGATGGATCAGGAGGGCGCCCAGATCCTTCAGGCCAAGATGGAGGCAATGGGTTTCTCTTTCTTCCTCAATGGGCAATCCGAGGAGATTCTGGGAAAAGAGAAAGTGGAGGGGGTTCGTCTTAAGGATGGCAGGATTGCGGAGGGCCAGATGGCCATCATCTCAGCAGGGGTGAGGCCGAATATGCACCTTGCCAAAGGCTTAAGCCTGGAGGGGAAGAATGGTATTTTGGTCGATGACCGGCTGGAGACGAAGATCAAGGATATCTTTGCAGCCGGAGATGTTACAGAGCACAGAGGTCGAACCTATGGAGCCTGGCCTGCCGCCCAAAGGCAGGGAGAGATTGCCGGAGTCAACATGGCTGGAGGAAATGAGATCTATCACGGCACAGTCGTTTCGAATACCCTGAAGGTATTAGGAATTGATCTCACTTCCGCAGGGGAGATCGATGCGGAGGGGAAGTTCGAGTGTGTGGTGAGAAGCGATCGCGAGAAATGCAGCTACTGCAAGGTCACCTTCAAAGAGGATAAGATCGTTGGCTGCATTCTTCTCGGGGATATTAAAAAGAGGCCGGAGATCCTCAATGCCATCGAGAAAGGGGCGAATGTGGAAGAGGTGAAGAACTCCCTTCTACAAGAAGGGTTTGATTCCAAGGGGGGCAAATAAAGAATAAAAAATCCACCGAAATGATTCATCTCGGTGGATTTTTTGGGTTAGAGGGTTTCAGAGGAGGAAAGAGTTTTTCCTATTGTTGAATATCAGTATACATGACTCACATTAAAGGAAGATTAAACGAAGATTAGAATATTTTAATCTTTTACGGCAACGAGGCGTGATTTAACCTATTTAATTGATGAAATTGGGGAAATTGGGGGAGAAAGGAGTGGGGGGAGTGGAGGTGACCCATGGTGGAAGAAGAAAAAAAGCTGAGCGAAGAAGAATTTGTGGTCCAGGCGATCAGGAGATTGAGAAAAGATCCATATCGGGGTATCCACAGCGTCTACAGCGGCTTTAATGAGGCTTTCCGGAAATATTTTAATACCAATCCGGTGGAAGCCACTAACCGGTTGGCTGCAGAGGGGAAGATAGAAACCCGGCCCGTAAAGGGAGGAATGATGCTCTTTCTTTCAGGGGAGGCTCCTAAAAGACCTTCCGCAGAAGAAATCATCCAACTGATATTAGAAGTTGGGGGCCGTTCTTTTACAGAAGAAGAGTTTGTGATTGAGGGGATAAAGAAATTAAGGAAAGAGCCTTATAAAGGAATCCACAGTGTATTCAGCGGGTTTAACGATGCCTTCCGAAAACATTTCAATAAAGACCCGATTGAATTCACCAGTAAGATGGTTTCGGAGGGGAAGATTGAAATTATCCCCTTAAAGAGCGGAAAAGGGGTGATGCTCTATCTTTCAGGAGAGGGGCCGAGAGGAAGAAAGACAGAGGAGGCTCTGAAGAAGATTCTGGGATGAAAAAGAGAAGTTCAAAATACCAGGCACCAATATCCAAATAAATTCCAATTTTTAATAACCAAAAATTGTTTAAAATTTGGTAATTGATTATTGGTATTTATTCTGTAATATGTTTGAAACAAAAAGTTTTGAAAGTCAGGATTTGAACACTGCAAGCGGTATTAGATTTGCCGACTATTCTTTCTTGAAACTATTACTTCCATAAAGTTAAGAAGTGGTGTACATTACAAGCCGCAATTGAATATTAAAAATCCTGTCCATGATTCCCAGATAGCTTATTATGTCTTAAAGGCTCTGTGGATATCGCTTTTACTCCGGCCCCTGCCATAGATAGGAATGATATTGAATAAAAGCTAGTGAAACGGTAACAAATATTCTGGTGAGTTGTATGCCATTACATAATTAAGTTTTGAGTTACTCCGTAATTTCTGTTGACTTCCCTACAGCGATCTTGTAAGTATTTGTCCAAATAGCGATGTCTTTTATTACGAATCTAAAAAGGAAGCATAACTGCCTGAATTTTATGTGGTTAATTAAAATTTCTTTTCTTGCCTATCGAGTTCAAAATGGCTCTTAAGGATAAAGCTCAACGCCTGTTCGAGTTTATAAGTCAAGTTTATGCTATTGATTTGCCTATAAACCGCGATATCACACAATACGGAGATGAGCTTTGGTGGCAGGCTGACATCGTAACTTCACGGCGCTGTGAAATTAGGGCATTTGATGGAATAAATGGCATTCTCGAACCAGCAGAAATGCCAGAAGCCACTCACGTTGAAGACGTTTGGCTTTCTGTTACAAAGCGAGCATATGATGATCCACCAATATTACCGTCGATATTGCAGGGGTGGATTGACGTTTCTTCAAACCCCACGAGACAGCCATCTCCAAAGCCGTCGATTTTAAAGGCCACTGGTTTTGATGAAGATGCTCGCCGAGTGGCGGCGTTTAGTGGATATGTCGAAGCACTGAAGAACTGGAATCGCTCTCAGACAGGTAAGAAACCTGATCTTCCTGAAACCCTATCTGGCTGGGTTGACGAGGGAACAGGGGATAGCCCCCCAATCCCTATAAGTAGACGGGAGTTTGAGGAGAAGTTTGAAAATGATAAAAACCGTTCGGACGTCCTGAGTAAATACCTGGAAGGCCCATGGAAGTTCTGGTCCGAACGCGTGTTGCCTCAATACAGGGCAAATATTTTGTATGATCGATTATTTGACCTATATCAGAGACTCAGCGTAGAGGGCGACCGCCTGGAAGTTATTTGGGGTCATCTTTTCTTGACATGGAACCATAGCCCCGGAAGTACAGTTTATCATCCACTGATAATCACGCCGTTAAATCTCCACTACGACCCGATGCGAAGGAATATAGCCCTTGAACCCAACCAGACAACTACAACTAAATTGGATTTAGACTGCCTGACAAACCTTGACTACCCTTTAAAGGAACAACTCATAAAATTCTCAAGGATTGTGAATAACGACGAATCACCCCCTGATCCGTGGAACAATAATCAAATGCGGGGTTATTCTACAACAATCACCGGGTACCTGAGTAAGGAGAGTGCCGAAAAGAGCGATTTATATTCAGACGAACCGGTCTCCCGTCCACCAATTACGTCTATCCCAACCGTTCACAATGCACCTGCAATTTTTGTTCGACAACGGCCTCGCCGCTTCTGGGTTGATGATGCCGAAAAAGTTGCGGCAGCAATACATGGTGGTTCACCTATTCCTCCCTTCATCCGCTCACTTATCGCAGATCCACACGCGGGTGAGTTGCCTAATCCAGACGATTACGCTGATGATGTGCGCAGTGACGATGATGAAGCAGAACACTTACTTCCCCTTGAATATAATGACCAGCAAGAGGAGATTGTCAAAAGATTGAGGAACCATTTTGGCGCATTGGTGCAGGGTCCTCCTGGGACCGGAAAAAGCCACACAATCGCAAATATCATCAGTTCATTCCTCGCACGGGGCAAAAAGATACTTGTTACTACCCAAACCGAAAATGCGCTGCGGGTATTACGTGAATTCATTCCAGACCAAGTTAGAAGTCTTTGCGTGAGCCATATAGGAAATGACACCGAGTCAAAAAAACAACTCGGTGAAGCTGTTGAGTCGATAGGAAAACATCTGTCCGAAAAGAACAGTCAGGTAGTTGAACAAAGAATCCAACGATTAAAAAGAGAACGAAGAGCTGTCCGCGAGGAACAATCAGGGCTTCGCTCTCAAATAAAGGAGTGGAGAGGGATTGGTTTCTCAACTATTCCTGTAGGCGGAGAGACCATCAATGCTGTCTACGCTGCGAAGGAATGCGCTGAAAGGAAGGATGACCATGGATGGCTTCCAGACAATCTCCTGCCTGAATCAAACCCACCACTAACAGAACAAGAATTACGTGAAATGTGCAATCTGTTAAAGGAGATTTCTCCCGAAGATAGGAAGTCCTGTCTCCAAATTCTTCCTGAAGTGGTAACGCCAGAAGCTTTTTCAAAAATGGTTGCACAACAGCGTTACTTTACGAAATTAGCGGTTGAGACGGATGAAATGAGGTCTGAATGGGGTGACCAAATAAAGCGTGCAGAATGCAACTTTATCAATGAAGCTCAGACTTTGTTGGAGAATGCGCTACGTTCAATTCAGGCGCTGAAGCAACCATGGCAACTGAAGATATTGCGTTTGATCTCAGTGGAAGCTAATCAAGACGTCTTCTGGCATGATTTTCTGAAGCAATGCCGTTCTTCAAAAGAAATAGCTTGGAAGAATTACAATAGAATCAAAGCCTACAGAGTTGTTGTGAAGGATATGCCTCCTGACCTTGATATCGATCCTGCTTTAGAGGAACTTAGCCGAATTGTTGGGGAAGGAGGAAACCCATCTAAATGGCTAACAAGAATAACGATGTCAAAGGAGGCTAAATTAATATTCTCCTCTATTAAGGTTGACAATTACAGTTTGCTCACTTCGGAGAGGATTGACGTAGCAAAGGCATATTTTCAGTATAAAAGGCACGTTAATAAAATTAAGACCATCTGGGAAAAAAACATCTCAATCGTTGAAGGCCCCAAATTAGCCTTAAACGAAGAAATCCCCTTGGCCGAAATCGATGAAAGAATGAAGGATATATCGGCTCCTTTAGAGTGGAAGGATCAGCACCTTGAAAATATAAGAAACAAATTGAGAGCATTGGGATGCCGTAAACAGGATTTCCATGAACAGAAAACCATAGAAGAGTACTTAAAGATCCTGAACGGACAAATTGCCGAAATCGAAGGAAAAAAGATTGAAAAAGATTTATCAGAATACCGAAGTTTCTTCGAGGACGGGGCTTCAAGAGAGGGTACGCATTTTCTTTGGAAAGTATTTGCTTCAGCAGTCTCGGGATTATCTGTCGATAAATATGAAGAAACGCATGGCGAGTTGTTCCGTCTGAGGAAATTGTGTGGAAAGGTGGAAAAGGTTGAAGGCTTATCAACCAGGCTTAGGAACGTCGCCCCCATTTGGCACAGCTCGCTTGAGAAAAGAGCAGTAGTGAGTGGAGAACAGGCATTAGAAAAGGATTGGGCGATAGCCTGGCGATGGCGGCGGCTTAATGAATGGCTCAATGGGCTTCATAAACGAGAAAGTGTGGAAAGTCTCCAGAATTGTTTGGAAAGAGCCAGGGAAAAGGAACGTGAGCTAATAACCCAACTCGTCATCGAGAGAACGTGGCAGAGGCAGATTGCGAATATTGAAGACTATCACTACAGAGCATTGACAGCATGGGCCCAGGCGATGCGGAGATATGGCAGGACAGGAGGAAAATTCGGTCAGCGTTGGTTGCTAGAGGCTTCGAAAGCCATGGTGGACGCGGTGGGTGCGGTTCCTGCATGGATTATGCCGCTCCATCGGGTCGTTATGTCCTTTCCTGCAGAGCCAGAAATATTTGATTTGGCGATAGTGGATGAAGCAAGTCAGTGTGATTTGCGCGCCTTACCAGTTCTTTTTAGGGCCAAGAAAGTGCTGGTTGTCGGTGACCCTGAACAGATCAGCCCCTCTGCTGTAGGAATTGACAGGGGAAAGATATTTGAATTGAATAAGCAATTCCTTTCGGATGTTCCTTACGCAGGTACGACATTTCTAATAGACAATAGCCTTTATCACATTGCTCAAAGCATTCCGCGTATGGATCGTATACTTTTGACAGAACATTTTCGTTGCTTACCTGAGATTATCGAATTTAACAACCGTCTATGCCCAACTTACGCAGGGAAGCTTGAACCTTTGCGCCAGCCGAATCCTCACCAAATGCTAAAACCGACAATAGGCACCATTTTCGTCAATAATGGGTTTAAGGATAACAACGACGTTAATAAGCCAGAAGCGGAAGCTTTGGTCGAGACCTTAATAAAATGTTGCAAGGACAACCGCTATTTGACTGGGGGAAAGCGTAACGGAAAGAGGACGATGGGGGTCATATCTCTCCTCGGCGAGAAACAGGCAAAATATATCTCTGACCTGATCGCTCAACAGCTTGAGGAAACGGAAAGAGCAGAAAGAAGAATAATTTGTGGAGATGCATATGCTTTTCAGGGAGACGAAAGGGATGTCATGTTTCTCTCCATGGTTGTAGCCGATAACGCACAATTTGCCCCCTTGGTCAAAGATTCAGATCGACAAAGATTCAATGTTGCCACAAGCCGCGCAAGAGACCAGGTATTTCTTTTCCATTCCTTAAAGCTGGACAGTATCAAGAATCCGGAATGCGTGAGATACAGATTACTGGAATGGTACTCAAATCCTCCTATGGCCGAAATGCAACACGGGATCGAGGTTTTGAGGCAAAAGGCCGAAAGTGAATTTGAGATTGGAGTGGGCGAAGGGATAATAAAGAGAGGCTATAAAGTTATCCCGCAATTCAAGCCTCTGCCGAATGATTTCAACTATAGAATCGATTTAGTCATACAGGGGGAGAAGCTTGTGGGCATTGAATGCGATGGTGAAAAATACCATGGACCAGAGCGATGGGAATATGATCAACGACGAGAGGCGCAGCTACGCAGAGCAGGGTGGAAGTTTTGGCGCATCAGTGGCAGTGCTTTTTATCGTGATAAAGAAAAGGCGATGGAAGGTCTATGGAAATTTCTGGAGGACGAGGGAATAACCCCGAAACCGTTATCCAAGGTAGAACCAGAGGGCAAACAGGCAATGTTTCTTTCGGAGCAGGATAAGGAACAAGAATCTTTAAGTTCGTCTTCACACCACGAAAAATCGACAGAGGAAGGAAAACACGGTACACTTGAGACAAGAAACTATAAGGCAACAAAACAGCCTAATGAAGAAGTAAAGAAAGATGGAACTCATCCTTGGAGTAATGACATTTCAGTCAAATCTATCGACCGAGTCGTTCAAATTAAGGAGTTTTTGGATCTGTTTAATGATTGGAAGATCTGGCAGAATCTTATAAGTTGGGGTGAAAGTACTGGAAATATTGATAGCCATTCGAGAGCTATTGGCTACCAAATTGTTGATAGACTCAAACTGGGAAGAAAATTTTCGCCTTGGTTAAGAAAAGAAATGGAAACAATATGGAAGACTGCAATCAAGAAAGGGTTTAAACCGGAGATTAATTTGTCTTGACTAATATTCGATTTAACAGATAGTGTCAAGTTAAGTGTTGAATCGCGAAGGGAGGACAAAATTAAAGGCCTATCCAAGCCGTTCAGCTGTAGCTGGATTTACCTTTTATGAACAGGGGGCTAATTCTGAATATAACGAGTTGGTACTTTATCTGAGCTAATTTTTTGCACTAGCCGACTACGCCAATCGTGCAACGAATTCAATCGTTCACTCTCTCAATCAGAAATCAATATGTCTTTTACGCTTTTAGCTTTACCCCTTGTGGGTGAAGCCTTGAGTGAGTAATTAACTTGATGATGTTTATCAACTCGAATACCATCTACAACAAATAGAGTTTAACATTTGAAAATTTATTTCATTTTGGTTAATTCCTTCAATACCTCTTCGCAAGAAGAGTTTGATTTCAAGGGGAGCAAATGAAGAATAAAAAATCCACCGAAATGATTCATCTCGGTGGATTTTTTGGGTTAGAGGGTTTCAGAGGAGGAAAGAGTTTTTCCTATTGTTGAATATCAGTATACATGACTCACATTAAAGGAAGATTAAACGAAGATTAGAATATTTTAATCTTTTACGGCAACGAGGCGTGATTTAACCTATTTAATTGATGAAATTGGGGAAATTGGGGGAGAAAGGATTCGGACGGTCTGGTCCCCGATCGTGCATTCTGCGGGAAGACTCCCCACGTACTCACCATCTGCGAAAATCTCTCGAGATTCATCGGAGATAATTTTTATTCTTCGGCCAGATTTCATCATGATTTTCGGATGGGAGATATGGGTTCCATTAAATACTTTTGGAAATTGTCTTAAAAGCTCCCACTTTGAGATCTCTTTAACGATGCAGATATCCAAGATTCCGTCGTTCATGGCTGCCTGGGGAGCGATCTTCATGCCTCCTCCATAATAAGGGCCGTTGGCCACACTGACCATCATCACACGCTCTCTCAGGTAATGATCATCAATCGTCATTTCAATCTCAAAAGGTCTGAATTTCTTAAGGGTTTTCAGTACACATATCGTATATCCTAATTTCCCGCCAAAGTATCCCTTTCCGTCATTGGCTAACTTGTTGACCTCGGCATCAAAGCCCAGATAAGCGATGCCAATAAAGGGTGCCTCATTGACGGTCGGCAAATCAAATTTAGAAAAAGATGGATCGGACGGAAGATGACAACTCTTTTTTAGATTCGAGAGAAGGCCAGCGTTTCGGACAAGATCATTGCCTCTGCCGCAGGGAAGGAATCCGAAAGGAAGGTTGGTTGTGGCGATTGCAGGGAGGATATCGTGGACAGTCCCATCCCCTCCGAGGATGAGGATGGCGTCGATCCCCCGGGCGGAGGCATTGACAATCTCTGAACGCATCTCATCCGGGGATTTCGGGATGGTGAAAAAGAATTCGTGGGGAGACTCAGAGAGCCATCGTTTGATTTTCGGGAAAAGACGAAGGGTTTTCCCTCCCCCTGCAGCAGGATTGACAATAACCAGCATCCTCATATCCACTTCCTCATTTTAACTCCACTGCGAAAGGTGCAATGAATTTTATTATCTCTAATGCCATTCCTCTTTTCGGATCTTTTTGATGATCCTGGGGATGAATAGAGAGAAGATAAAGAGACCGATCGAAAAGAAGACTTTCAAGGAAAGAAGTTGATCCCCATCACCGCTTGCCCAAACCTCCTTGAGGGTGCCAAAGAAAAAAGTGAGAATGAAGGTCCCGGTGATGATTCCCAGACCCGTGCCGAAAAAATAGTCCCAAAACCGGACCTTGGTGAGACCCATGCCAAAGTTCATGGGAGTGAAGGGGAAGTAAACCAGACGTAGATAGAGCACGGTGGCAAATCCATTTCGTTCAATGGCATCATCATATTTTCTCAGACGGTCGCCAATAAGGGAGGCAGCAAATTCCCGGCCCAGGGTTCTTCCGATCGAGAAGGCGACACTGGCTCCGGCCATGGCACCCACCCAGACATATAAGAATCCCCAATAAGGGCCGAAGATTGCCGCCCCCAGGGCAGTGAGCAGGGTCCCTGGCACGAACAGGCATATTCCTGCGGTATAAACCAGCATATAGGTCAAGGGGGCCCAGAATCCTGCGGCATTCAATAGGCTGCTCAGGGTTTCCCGGGTGAGAAATTCCTTAACCGGAGTGAAGCGGATCACATAAATGGCCGATAGGATGAAGGCGACCAGCATGAGAGCTTTTATGATTGCCCTTTTACGACTCTTCGTGGGTTTTGGAGTGGCTTCTTTCATAGTTGGGTGACTCCCTTTTCGCTATCGCCTCCAGGCCAGCCATTTCTTAAACAACCCCTTGATAAATGGAGTTAGCCGGGTACGGTTATAGGCATCGGCGATGGCCCGGTCCACGTCCTGAGGTAATATCTCCAATGGCAGAGGCATCTTCATCTCATCCTTTCACAATGACCTGTCCTTTGATGGATAGTCTGTAATGATGAGTTTGAATTCAAACCAGTGCACCGGCGCAGGACGATCCGAATCCTGCCGTGCATCCAAAACAGTGCTCTCCAGTGACGATCCGTCGTATTCGTAAATCCTTTGGGTTAAAATATCTGATATGGTCAGGAGCTCCGTGATTCACGGGAAGACCGAGCGCCAGGTTGAAGTCACAGTCATAAAGTGTGCCGTCCCACCCCACGCTGAGTTGGTGACGGCACATTAACCCGTTCACTGTTTGTGGATTAAAAGATTTCCGGAGAAGGTTCAGATAACTCCTTTCCTGGTTTTGCTGGACCAATTCCTTATGAAAGCGGCCCAGAGGCATATTGGTAATGGTGAGAAGGCGGGTGAACATGATGCCGAAACGTTGTCCCAGTTCCCGGCGGTAGTCTTCTTCAAGCGTTGATTGGGGAGGGGGGAGAAACGCCCCTCCGGGGTTGTAAACAAGGTCCAGAGGCAAGCCAGATCCAGAGCCGTAGCCCAGGGGGTTCAATCGTTTGATCACTTCAATGCTTTTCTCATAAACGCCATCACCCCGCTGGCCACAGACGTTTTCTGTTAGGTAACATGGCAGGGAAGCCACGAGTTGAACCTGGTGGTCTCGGAAGAACTCCGGCATCTCTTCCATGTCCGGTTCCAGTAGGACCGAAAGGTTCGTCCGGACCTGCACCGGATGGTCTTCCTGGCGAAGAGCGGCTACAAAACGACGAAAATGCGGGTTGAGTTCAGGGGCTCCTCCCGTCAGATCGACAAGCTTACAATGGACACTTTTTACCGCTTCCAGGACCAGTTGCATGGTAGGCCATTCCATGATCTCCCTTCGTTCGGGGGAGGCCCCAAGGTGGCAATGGACGCATTGCTGGTTGCATCGGAGGCCCAGGTTGACCTGCAGGGTCTCGATCTTCTGGCTGTGTAACCCATCACCCGTAATTTCTGCGATTCTTGTCTCGAAATCATTCATGACTTCCCCTCCCTATATCGATGTTCATTTCGCATTTTTGATGTCATTGGATTTCCAATTTTGATCAAGATATTTCCTCAATTCTAAATTCATCCCCAGTGACCATTTTAATGCCCATGGAGAACAGGATCTCTATGGGGTGAAATCGGATTCCGGTGGTGACATCAAAATCGAGATCGGTATGGTGCACGCGATGAAGACGCCAGAATAAAGGAATGAAATGGAACACGGCGTGCCGAAGGTAGATGACGAAATCAAGGGCCACAACGCCAATGACGATTGCCAGCCAGTAAGGTAATGAAACATAGTGTGGAATGGTTTCACTTTCATTGCCCTCGTTCGCCTTTTTGAAAAGAGAAAGCCACATTGGGTGATAGCCGGGAGCGAATCGCTTTTAGTTCCAAGTAACCCTCGGAGATTAATCGTTTCACATCTTCTGGCCGATCCACGTCCCATCTTTCCGGTAGTTCATGCCAATGCCATCCCAATCTGCGAAGCCGCTCTCTTGTTTCTTCCAAAACAGATTCGGTTCCCCAGGAGACTCCTTCGAACAATTGAGGTTCATATTGACGAAGACCAAGGAGGGCATAACCCCCATCCTCGGTTGGACTGATCACTGCATGAACGCCTTGTTGTAAGACCCTTTTGGCTTCTTTCAAGTCGGCGCATGTGAGAGATGGGCAATCGGTACCCATCAGCAGGGCAGAATCGGCTTTTTTCAACGTTTCATGAAATGCATAGGCCATTCGTCTTCCCATATCACCCCCTGTCTGTTGATGGAGTTTTATCTGGAATCTTTCGGAACAACGAATAAAAAAGGGATGTTCTATTGAAGGCGTACACCAGAGGGCGACTGGACCTACCTCTGCTTCAACTGTTGTGTTAAGGCAATGCAAGATGAGTTGTCCGTAGAGGGCTGAAACCGCTTCCGCATCCAGTAATGGCAACAATCGAGTCTTCACCTCTCCTGGTATAGGCGCTTTTGCAAAAACGATGAGGTGGCAATCTGTTGTTTTCGTGGTTATCCCAATGGGTAATAGAGTTTTATAAGTCGCCTCGGCTCCACCTTATAAAAATAAGCTAACCGGAGAAACCACATCAGTAAGACAGTTCGAAGAATTCCTTTTTTCTCCCAGCGACGACTGGAGGTGAGAACCCGTTGCCAAAGACAAAGGGGGCGATCAACCTTTTTTAAAATTTTACTCAGGGCAATGTCTTCCATGAGATCAATATCGGGAAACCCACCGACCATTTCAAAGAGTTCCCGTCGCACGAATATTCCCTGATCGCCTGTGGCAATGCCGGAAAGTCGGGAACGCAGGCTCATCAAGAGTTCGACGATACGCAGTAGAGGGTGTTTCCCAGCGAGTTTGACATCGAAACGACCCCAAACTTTCTTCTTCCCATTCATCCCTTGGTTGATCATCCGATCAGCCCCATTCGGCAGGAAGGTATCGGCATGTAAAAAGAGAAGAATCTCACCGTTAGCTGACTTCGCCCCTCCATTCATCTGCTGGCTGCGACCGCGAGGGCTCCTAATCACCTGGTCTGCTAACGGTTGGGATAATATTACGGAAGCATCCGTGCTACCCCCATCCACCACAATCAGTTCATGTCCTGCTGCCCGCAATGGTTGTAGGGACAAAAGTGTATCGGCGATAAGTGTGGCCTCGTTCAGAACAGGGATGATGATAGAAATTATCATGACAGCGCCTTTTTTTAGCTAAGCGCTCTACTGGGACTGCCCTCTTGTCCTGCAGGACAGCCGAAACAGTGATCCCATAACATGAGGAGTCTTCCTTTTGTCCCATAAGCCTCAAACATTTTCTTGATCATGGCCTTGACTTGATTCTCATCGCTTACATCGGCTTGGATGGCCATGGCCTCTCATGACTCCCCTGAATTCGTGGTTTTTTTCTTCGATGACGAGGCAAAATAATATTGAGAATGAAACGGGATCTCCGCAAGAAATTTCTTGATCCGGTGGTCCTCGTTGGCCGCTGCATGTTCGAGCAGCTTGAAGATCGTCTCCACTTCTTCCTGCGCGCCGATGGCAGAAGCGATCTCTTCCGGAGTAAAGGCTCTCCCCTTTTCCTTTCGAAGATAGGTGAGCACTGCAATCTGAATTCGAATCACCAATCCTGCAGCCTTTTTGCCAGCCTCAACACCGGGTTGATGGTAGGCATTCACACGGATGAGCGATGCATAGAACCCGACTGCCCTTTCGTACAGGGCGATCAGGATCCCCAATGAGCGGGCATCTAACCTTTCAATCGTAATGGTAATCGATTCCCTCCCTTTTTCGCTCAGGGCCCTTCGCGTCCCCTGAAGGAAACCATTGAGATAATCACCGCTAGTGATATCCGGTTCCACCTGCAGGGAAGGCCTTTCGCGGTCTCTGAGCACTTCAATAAAGGTGACAAAGAAATTGTTCACCCCCTCGCGAAGCTGCTGAATGTAAGCATGCTGGTCGGTTGAACCCTTATTGCCATAGACCGAAATCCCCTGGTTGACCATCCGGCCGTCGAGGTCTCTTTCCTTGCCAAGGGACTCCATGACGAGTTGTTGAAGGTATTTAGGAAAGAGCTGAAGTCTATCCTTGTAGGGGAGGATGATCATATCCTTTTTTCCGCAACCCCCGGTTGCATAGTGCCACATCAGCGACAATAAGGCAGCAGGGTTCGAAGGAGTCGCTTTTTTCCGGGTGATCTCATCACAGAGACGGGCCCCTTCCAACAATGAATCGATATCGATCCCCTGAAGGGCAGCCGGGAGAAGTCCTATGGCAGAGGTTTCGGACGTGCGGCCACCCACCCAGTCCCACATTGGAAACCTCGCCAGCCATGTTTCCTTTCCGGCGACATGGTCCAGGTCGCTATCTGCCCCGGTAATCGCAACCGCATATTTTCCGAAAGGGAGACCCTTTGACTCATAGGCGGCCCTTGCCTCGAGCAACCCATTCCGGGTCTCGATGGTTCGGCCGCTTTTGGAGATGATTAGGGTAAGCGTCTCTGAAAGGCGATCTCCAATCTCCTCCAAGACGAGGTCCATTCCGTCCGGGTCTGTATTATCAAAAAAGTAGGGCTTTATTGGATCCTTTGAGCTTCCCAGCGCATGGGAAACGAATTGAGGCCCGAGGGCAGACCCCCCGATGCCAATGATGAGAAGTCTGGAAAAGGCTCTGCCATTAGGAGCCACGATCTTTCCGGTATGGACCTTTCGGGCAAAGTCTTTGATGGAGCGAATCGTATCCTTTATCTCCCGGCCAATTTCGGGATCGGGCGCCAGATCAGGGGCGCGCAACCAGTAATGGCCGACCATCCGTTTTTCATCGGGATTGGCGATGGTCCCTGATTCAACGGCATCCATATCCCTGAAGGCCTTCTGAATTTGAGGCTCCATCACATCAAGATAGTCCTCCGGGAAGTTCATGCGGCTGATGTCGATCGCCAGCCCTAAATCAGGGTTGACATTGAGATATCTTTTATATCGTTCCCAAAATTCAATGTGATTCATCAGATTCATCCTCATATTTTGTTTAAGAAAGTTTATCCCTGCCCCAAGAGTTCCATGGCAAGCCGGGCAGCTCCAAGAAGGGCTGTCCGGTCATTCATGATGACTTTTATAGGAATATTCGCCACCATTTCGGAGAACCGCCCTTTATCTTTAAAAGCTTCCATGAACGTTCCTTCCTTCAATTTCCAGATGATCTTTGGGGCGATCCCGCCTCCGATATATATCCCCCCAATGGCCATGACCTGGAGGGCAAGGTTCCCGGTAGCTGCCCCATAGATGGAGGTAAACAGATTCAATGCCATCACGCAGAGCCGGCTCTTTTTCGATCGAGCCATCTCAGAGATGACGGCAGCGGGGTCTTCCTGTTGAAACCTTTTCGAGAGCCATTCGGGTTCTTTCCCATACCTTCGGGAGTCCCTGAGAAACTGGTAGATATGAAGGAGGCCTGCCCCAGAGAGGATCCGTTCATAACTGACATGAACGAAGCGGCCTGAAAGGTATTGGAGCAATTTCATCTCCAGATCGTTTCTCGGGCCGAACTCGACATGCCCCCCTTCGGAAGCTGATGGAACATGGTCCTTTCCATTCCAGAAGAGGATGGCCTCTCCGAGACCTGTTCCCGCTGAGAGGAGGGCCGCGTTCCCCTTTGCGGGTTTTCCTCGATTCAAAATCACAAAATCCTTTTTCCTCAGGACCGAAATGCCATAGGCATTGGCAACGAGGTCATTGATCACTTCGACCTTCCGCAATCCCAGGGCTCTTTGAAGGGATTTCTTACGGATCGACCAAGGGAGATTGGTGGTTTTCGTCGTCTCCTTGATCACCGGTCCTGGCACACCAAGGCAGGCGGCGACAATCTTTCTCCGTTCTTTCAGGAAATCTTTGATGAGGGTTTCGAGATTTTTGTAATCTTTGCTTGGAAAGGTATTGTCAAGGACGGGACGATAGCTCCCCTTTAAAAAAAGCCCGAGGCGGGTTTTCGTCCCGCCGATGTCTCCAGCCAGAATTATTTCGGATGGCGACCCTTTCATCTTCCTCCCTTCCATTTCCTCAGGGGATGTTGAACCCGGAAAGAGAGAGGCGGCATGAGGACTTGTTTTAAATAAAATACGCGATGGTCTTCGCCGACGGCAATGATCATTCGGAAGATACTTTCTTTTTCAACAGGGCTCTTATTCTGGCGATGATATTTTCGGAAGTGAATCCGAAGTGGTTAAGAAGGATTCCGCCTGGAGCAGAAACACCGAATTGATCGATCCCCATTGCCTCGCCCTCCAGTCCCACATATCTGTGCCAGCCCTGGGTGGCTCCTGCTTCAATCGATATCCTCTTTGTCACCTCCGGCGGAAGCACTTCCATCCGATAAGTTTCCGGCTGCTGTTCAAAAAGTTCCCAGGACGGCATACTGATCAGACGGGCCGCTATGCCCTCTGTCCTCAGTTTTTCATAAACCTCCAGCGTGAGATGGACCTCCGAACCTGTGGCGATCAGGATGACCTCCGGTTTGCCGGGAGGAGAATCGGCCAGGACATAAGCCCCTCTTCTGAGTCCTGTGGCCGGGTTCAATTTGCTCCTGTCTATGACCGGGACATTCTGTCGGGTCAGGATGATCGCAACAGGCCCCTTCCTGTGTTCAATCGCCATCCTCCATGCCTCGGCCGTTTCATTCGCGTCCGCAGGCCTGATGACGATCAGACCTGGAATGGCTCTCAGGCTGGCAAGTTGTTCCACAGGCTGATGGGTGGGACCGTCTTCCCCAAGGGCAATCGAGTCGTGGGTGAAGATATAGATCACATGGAGTTTCATCAGGGCGGCAAGCCTGATCGCAGGCCGCATATAGTCCGAAAAGATCAGAAAAGTGCTTCCGAAAGGGAACAAGCCGCCGTGAAGCGACATTCCATTAAGAATACTTCCCATGGCATGCTCACGAACTCCAAACCAGATGTTTGCCCCTTCGTATCCCCAGGGGCCGGAAACAGAGCCCTGGAGGGTTCCCTCGCCCGACTCCGGGCATTGGAAGTTGCCCTTATTTTTCAGTACGGTATTGGTTGAAGGGTTTAAATCGGCCGAGCCTCCTATCAGAGAGGGAAGATGGGAGGCGATGGCATTGATCACCTGACTGCCGGCAGAGCGTGTGGCCATTCCCTTGGGATCCGGAGAAAAAAACGGGATGTCCTTATCCCAGTCTCCTAAAAGGCCTGCCTTCATCCATTGGTCCCACTCGGTCCTGAGGTCCGGATGGGCCTTTCCGTATGACTCCAGTTTTGCCTTCCATTCTTCTTCAAGCTGCGATCCTTTGTCGAGGACTTCTCTGAAATGGGCGAGGGCCACCTCCGGTATGTAAAAAGCCGGCTCAGGGGGCCAGCCGAGGTTTTTCTTTGTGGCGATGACTTCCTCCGGGCCCAGGGGAGAACCGTGGGCCTCAAACGTATCCTGCCTGTGAGGGCTGCCATAGCCGATATGTGTCCTGATCGAGATGAGGGAAGGCCGGGACGATTCATTCCGGGCTGTATCGATGGCCTTTGAAATCGCCTCCGTGTCGTTTCCGTCTTCAACGGAGATGACATGCCAGCCATAGGCCTCAAAACGCCTGTACACATCCTCCGTAAAGTTCAGCCCTATCTCCCCGGCAAGGGTGATGTGGTTATTGTCATAGAGATAGATCAGTTTTCCCAGTTTAAGGTGCCCGGCTAATGAGGCGGCCTCCGAAGCAATTCCCTCCATGAGATCGCCGTCGCTGACGATCGCATAGGTGTAGTGGCCCACGATCTCATGTCCCGGACGGTTAAAGTGGGCAGCCAGAAAACGCTCGGCAATCGCCATGCCCACGCCATTGGCAAAGCCCTGGCCCAGGGGGCCTGTAGTACATTCCACCCCCGGGGTCTCTCGAAACTCCGGATGGCCAGGGGTTTTGCTCCCCAACTGTCTAAAGCGTTTCATCTCTTCCAAAGAGAGGTCATACCCGGTCAGGTGGAGAAGGGAGTATAAGAGGGCAGAGCCATGGCCCGCGGAGAGCACGAAGCGGTCACGATCCGGCCATGCAGGATTACCGGGATGATGCTTGAGGAATCTTGTCCAGAGGGCATAAGCCATGGGGGCTGCGCCCATGGGCATTCCCGGATGTCCTGAGTTTGCCTGCTGGACCATGTCTACCGATAACATCCTGATGGTGTTGATGCAGAGCTCGTCGAGATTTTTCATCTTGGCCCAATGGTCTCCATTTCCTTTATTTTATTTACAAATTGCTTATAATTTTCTTCCGGAACGCCTTTCAGAAAGATCCGGCTTCCAACACAGACGGAGTCAACGCCGATATCTCGAAATAGTTTCAAGTTGTCAAGGGAGATACCACCGTCCACGGAGATCCGCTTGTGGGGAAAGAGGCGTCGGGACTCTTCGATCTTCTTCAATACTTCGGGCCTGAAAGGGCTTCCGTAAGCCCCCGGGTCAACGGCAAGAAATAGAAGCCTCTCCACCTTTTCAGCCATTTCTCTAAATTCGTTGATCTGTGTTCCCGGATTGAGAGCCATTCCCGTTGAGATCCCTCTTTCCTCCATTTGTCGGAAAAAGTCGAGATATCTTACATTCGATTCGAAATGAAAGATCACCTGTTTTAAATGGGGATGGTGGATCCTGGCCATCAAGGACTGGGGGTCCTGGACCATCAGGTGGATTTCGAAGAAGATCGTTGTGTTGATATCGTTTATTGTTTCACCTGAAAAACTCCGGGAGGGCACAAAAATTCCGTCCATTAAATCGATTTGAACATAGCGGGTAAAGGATTCAGCCTGCCGGATCATCTTGAGGCAGTCTTCAAAGTTCTCGGCGAGGATGGCAGGGACGATTTCCATAGCGACGATTCACAGAGTGATTGAACGATGCTGAAAATATTATCAAAATATTAACAAATGATCCTAAGAATTGGCAAGGTAAAAAATGAGTGGATCAGTAATCCCTCAGAAGGTGTGAAAAAATTAATCTATACGTCTGTATCTCCCCGGGTAGAGTTAGAATTTGACTAAATGAGTTCGCTAATTATCGTGAAGGCATGTTTGGGTCTCCGTTAAATGGTGTAATGGGCTTCTTGCGACCGAATTTCCAATGGGATTTGTCTTTTCCCGCTACCTCTCTCCATTCTTTCTCGTTCTCTTGCCCAAACTATGCCCATTGGGGCCTCCAGCACAAACGGATCCACTGTTGAATGTTGTAAGCCAGACAAGCCCACAATACCTCCATACCCACCTTGATCAACCCCTGCAATCGAAATTGACGTAATCCGATTTTCTCCTTGATCCAGGCATTAGGAAATTCAGCCACAGCCCCTCGTTGCCGATAAATCTGTTTTGCCTCTTCCGTTTCCATCTTCTCCCTATGGGCAACGACTACCGGATCATCCACTCCGCGCACAATCGCTCGTCCCTTCGTTTCATTTTGAGGACAACACTTCTCCTTAAAAATGCATTTCTGACAATCGGCCGCTGAGGCCCGATACTTATAATTCGTCCGCCCCGGCCGCTTCTCTTGCCCATCAGGGCTTAGAATCTTACCTGCCGGACATCTATAGGTATCCCTGACCGCATCATAATGAAATGCCTCGGGATAAAAGCTTGGATCTACCCCTCGTCGTTTCATCTGCCCCGCTGACTGCGCCACACCCGCTCCCATCGGCCCAATGAAATCTATCCCCTTTTCCTTCATGGCCAAAATATTTTCCCGACTGACAAATCCCCCATCTG
>JASEIE010000259.1 GCA_030024065.1 Thermodesulfobacteriota bacterium | reverse complement strand
GCAAGTCCATCGATGGCTTTCTGCCATCCCACTTCATCTGTCCGAAAACCGGCTCCACCATGTATCCACGCTTCTTGTAGATCCGATTCCCCACCTCGCTCCTCAGCTTCTGCCTCATCGCCTCCAAAAGTGGCTCCCGGCCATCCACTGCTATCTAACCATTTTGTCAATGTCAGAACGGTTCTGACCATATAAAAGGACCTGATCGGCTTATTCTTTATGGACCCACTGATCCATCCATTCCCTGTTGATGGGATCGACCTCATCTAAGACAGAAAAATCAGGATTCGGATCATAATGCTCAGGGTCAAAGGACTCCAGGTCTCGAATAAAATTTGATCGCCTAAAGGTATTCCGGTTTATCCTCAGGGGCAACTGGATCCGGTCTCCCCATCGGTTCTCCTCCACCTTTTTAGGATAGAAAGGAAGTTGGGAGAGATGGCACCGGTCTAAAACCGTTTGCATTAACCCCTTGAGCCGTTTCGCCTCCACAGGGTCCTTGAAAAAAATCAGGAGGTGGAAACCAACGGTTGGAAATTCCAACAAAAGATGCTTCCGTTTTAATCCCATATCCAGCAAGGTCTCCATGATCCGGAGTGTTTCTTTCCTCTTTTCCTCTATCCCTGAAAGCAATCTTGGCCACTCCTGATTTCGTGGAAACACATCCGCATCAAACAGCCCGAAATGAACCCTCTTCAAATCGTCCATATGATAGATAGCATAGGTCTTTCTCAGATGGATATGGTCGAGAAATCTCTCAAATGTAAAACCTTCTCCTTCAATGGGAATATATGGCCCGTCCTCCTTCTGTTCGGCGATGATATCTCCTCTCCCTCTGTAAAGACGAACAAAAGCCTCGTATCGATTTCGCCAAAGGTCGTCATTTTCTTCTTCCTTAACCATGAAATTCTCCTGTCCTTGTTTAATCATCACGAATGGCCATTATCCATCCGTCCCTTTCCCGGTTTAAGAGTATAGGCAAGTAAAGCGGCGATAAAGGTTATGAGGGCAATAAAATAGAAGGCAAATCTTATCCCCAGGGCATCTGCCAAAACACCCGCCAAAATGGGTGAAATGGCAGAGAGGATATGATTCCAGGTAAAGACATAACTGATGGTCGATGCCCCGATAGCAGGAGGGGTGACGTCAAGGGCCGAGGAAAAGATAATCGTCCGGAGTGAATAGTGGGAGAGACCCAGTAATATCAGACAGAGGATAAGGGGGGACCCAGGGTTAACCATCGTGAGAGCGATCAAAACAAATCCGCTAACGGTCAGGTTGACCCAGAGAATCGATTTTCTTCCAATGCGATCAGAAACCCACCCGATGATGGGTTCGGGAAAGGTGCCTGAAATGGACAGGATGGAGAGATAAACTCCCACCCACATGGTATTCAGCCCCATCTGCTCTGATAGATAGATGCCCAGGAAGGCCTCTAACCCGCGCTGCCCCATCGTCCTTAAGGCTGAGATGAGGGAAATGAATAAGAGAGGGCGGTTTTTCAATATATCATTTTTTAGCAAATCCTTAAACTCGGTGACCGACTTCTTTTTGGAACTGAACGTCCCTAATCGGTGTAGAAAAATGGCAACGAGTATAGCCAGAAAGAGGGCAGGAGCGATATTCATCTTGATGGATGCCCTCCAGCCCAAATAACTGATCATGATGCCGAGGACGAGAGGAGAAATCGATTGTCCCAGATTGGCAGCGGCTCCATGGAACCCAAGGGCAAAACCCTTCCTTTCCGGATAAACCTCGGAGAGAATGCTCATCGCAGGTGCATGCCACATATTCTTGAAGAAATCGGCCAGGGGGATGAGAATAAAAATGGCCAGGTAAGTTTCCGAGAACCCCACCAAAAACCAGCATAAACCGGCAAAGAAGGCGCACAGGATAAGGATCAGATTTCTTCGTCCCAGAAAATCGGAAATGAAACCCGAAGTGGTATTCCCCGCTGCCCCTGTCCATGATCTCAACGTCGAGAGCAGTCCAACAGCAGTGAAACTCAGGGCAAACTCCTGCTTGATCAGGGGAAGCATGATCATCAACACTCCAATATACCAGTGCGTCACGAGATGCCCAAATGACATGAGGGCTAAAACCTTTATTTTTTTCATCTCCATCTTTTTATTTCCCTCTCGAGCATCCGATCTGAACGGACCGATACGGAGTTACCTGTCCACAATCTTACTGACTCTACAGAGGTAGGCTTTATAGGGAACAGAGCCTGATATATTATCAATATATCGGGTGGAATACAGGAGATTCGCATTGGCTCCTTCTGAGGAGTAGGGGTCATATCCCTCAAGACCCAGTTCGGGACAGGATTGCCACCATCCTGCCTGGATGCAAACGGTGCTCTGAGCGATCCCTTCCGTCAGTTTCACTTTCACTCTGATCTTCCCCTCAGGGCTCTCCACAGAAACCCATTCACCATCGGTCACCTTTAACCGTTTGGCTGTTTCAGGATGGATCTCCACAAAGGGATGAGGAATGGCCTTCCGCAGGGAAGGGATGCATCGATGTTGGCCGTGGCAGAATTGGAGAAGTTTCGAGCAGGTCAGGATCAGCGGATATTTTTTTGACAGATCCCTCTGGCTAACAGGGCTGACCAATGGTTCCTGGTAGAGAGGAAGGGGATCATAACCATAACCTTTAAATCGTTGTGAAAAGATCTCGATCTTCCCGGAGGGCGTCTTAAATCCTTTGGGAATCCCTGTCTTCGGATCCTGTTTGCTGTACTTCTTATGTTCCAATGTCAGATTGACGGAAACTCCTCCGGGAGTCCTCTTTAACTTCTCGACATCTAAACCAAGAGGTCTTAACTGACTGTTGAATGCCTCTTCAATATTTCCATCCCAGAATTGGTTTCCCACTCCTAAACGGCAAGCCAGATCGAAGATTACTTCCATATCGGATCTGGCCTCGAATTGAGGAGGGATCACTCCAGGCCGGTATTGTACCCACTTTTGAGCAGAAAATAAATTCGGAAAACCCAACCTTACATGAGACGATTCGTAAAATGTGGAAGCAGGTAATACCATGTCGGCAAGCTCTGCCGAAGGGGTCATGAATAGGTCGGTTTGAACATAAAAATCGAGCTGGCTTAATGCATTTCGGCCAATGAGACTATGGCTGTTGGCAGTTAAGATATTTCCCCCAAATGCCACCAAAGCCCTGATCCGATAAGGTTTCCCTGTAAGAATGGATTCGAAAACCTCATAGGCCTGAACGGATGAATTTGGAATACCGGCTGGCCCTAAAGGCCTCTTTTCATAACCGAGTCGTTTTTGATGGATCTCCGTCGGAAGGAGTTTGGAATCGCGCATCTTCGATCCGGGGATGGATGGGTAAAAAACATTTCCTCCCGGGTGATCGATATTCCCTGTTAGGGCGTAAAGGATGCACAATGCCCGGTTCGTCTGCATGGCATTGGTGTGCTGTTCCAATCCATTATAGGAGTAGTAACTGGCCGGTTTTATCCCCCCGAGATATTCAGATAGCGCTCTCACCTTCTCGGCAGGAACAGAGGTGATCGATTCAACATATTCAGGAGTATAGAGGGCAACAATATCTTTTAAAAGCTGAAAAACAGGCCGGGCCTCAACGCGCTGGCCTGTTGAAAGTTTTACCGTGAAGGTTCCCATAATCTCCGGTTCAAAGCCAGAGCTTTCGCAGAGCAATAGACCCTGCCGATTGATTGATAGGGCATCTCCATTTTTGTCCTTGACCAGGTATCCCTCGCCATCGGGCCCCATCCCAACATCGCTGGCGGTCAATAGGTCCCCCGTGTCTTTTCTGACGAGGAATGGCGCATTGGTCCACTCCTTAACAAACGATTCATCATACAGCCTCTTTTCGATCAATAGATGGATTAAGCCCAGGATGAGGGCCCCATCTGTTCCGGGCCGAACCTGAAGCCATAGGTCTGCCTTCTTCGCTACCTCCGTATACCGGGGATCGACCACCACCAGGGTGGCGCCTTTGCTCTTGGCCAGGTTGATATCCCGGACATTACAGCGGATACTTGCGTAAGGGTTGTGTCCCCAGATCAACAGGAGGGCTGTATTTTTGAAGTCGGCCTCAGGGACCGTTTCATCGCCATAGGTATATTTGGACCCTGTATCACGGTGCCACTGGCACACATGGCCGGTTGCAATGGTATTGGGGGAACCAAAGGCATAGGCCAACCTCACGACCCAGTCCGCATAATCTTTGGCTGGAGATCCCCCGGGGCCAGGTCGATTGAAAACAACACAATGGGCACCGAACTCTCTCTTAATCTCAATTAATCTCAAGGCGATGGCTTCCATCGCCTTGTCCCATGAAATTCTCTTCCACCCAGGGTCAGGATCTCCCTTTGGCCGAGTCCGCTTTAACGGGTATTTCAACCTCTGACTGTTTTCGACCAGTTCATGACCTGCCAGGCCCTTGGGGCACAGAGAGGTTGAATGGGGGTGATCCTTATCTCTGCTTATTCCCAAGAGCCGCCCGTCCTGAATATGGCAGATAATGGGACATAAAGATTGACACTGAGCACAATAGGATCTTATTTTTTTAGGGTCTCTTTTTTCACTCAAGGCATTGCACCCTCTTTCCCCCTAACCCGGTATAGCCGAAACCAATTTCAAATCGTCATTGCAAAATTAACATTGCAAAATTAGCAATTATCAATTTTAATCTTTTCATTGATAGCTTTGCATTGCTAACTTTATACTTTGCAATGATCCTTTAAGAAATACTTTGTTGCCATTTTGAGCACAATTTCATATCTAAGGGACTAAGGAAGGTCATGTATTCTCACTTCGATTCCCGTGCCTTCGAGGCATCGGGCAAAAACCTTTGGATCAAAATCCCCTTGGTGATAAGGGTAAACCACCCGCGGTTTAAAAACCTTCACGCATTCAGCGGCCTCCTCAGGGGGCATGGTATAGGGCAGGTTCATGGGGATAAATGCAATATCGACGTTCTTCAGCCCCTCCATCTCAGGGATGCATTCGGTATCGCCAGCCACGTACACCCGGGTGTTGCCAAAATTGATGATGTAACCATTTCCTTCTCCCTTGGCATGAAATTTCACACCCGGGATTCGCTCTCTCACCAGGTTGTACATTGGAAAAGCTTCCACAGAAATCCCAAGGAACTCTTTCGTTTCCCCATTTTTCATCACGACGATCTCAGGAAGCGTCTCTTTGATGAGTTGTGTGCCCACGATGATCGTATTCGGTTTCTTCAGTTTGTTAATGAGATCCTCCTCCACATGATCCTGGTGATGGTGGGTGAGAAGGATTAAATCGGCCTTCGGATATGGACTATAATCCGTCCTCGATACCGGATCAACATGGATGATATGGCCTGAATATTCAAACATCAGGCTACCGTGAATAATGGGGGTGATCTTTAAGTCCATTTTCTCCTCCTTTCTCATATCATTTTTATGCAACCGTAAAGTCTACCTTAACATTGCAGAAAATTTAGTCATACGGACATGGGTGAACCGGTCGTAAAGGCTTCGGGGCGAACCTTTAAGTCAATCAGCACA
>JASEIE010000258.1 GCA_030024065.1 Thermodesulfobacteriota bacterium | reverse complement strand
TATTTTTTAAGAGGGTGTGGTATAAACTTCTGGACTGTTTTAAGAAAGGGGTTCTGTTGAATGGTAAAAAACGAATGGGTTCCTGCAATGGATGAAGTCAAAGAGGCGCCTCCTGCAGAAGAGGAAAAAGAAGGAGGGGGGGAAGACCTCCATCGCAGGGAAGAGACGGAGAGTTTTCAAACACTCTATGAGGAGAGCCTTAAGACCATCGAAGAAGGCCAGATCCTCAGGGGAACGGTCATCGAGATTACGCCTGACCATATCACAGTGGATGTGGGCTGTAAGTGCGAAGGCCAGATTCCAATGCAGGAGTACCTGAGGAGGAATAGGAGGCCGGACGTGAAGGTGGGAGACCAGATCGATGTCCTCATAGAGAAAAAAAATAGCGAAGGGGGGATGCTCATCCTCTCCAAGGAGAAAGCGGACAAAGTCAATGTATGGAAGGATGTCAGCCGGTCCTGCCGGGAAGGCGAGGTCATGGAAGGAGAGATCGTCTCCAAGGTGAAGGGCGGGGTCTCTGTCGATATTGGCGGCGTCTTTGCCTTCCTCCCCGGATCGCAGATCGATTTGAAACCGGTTCACAATTTGGATGATTTGGTCGGCCAGAGATTGAAATTTAAGGTGATCAAATTCAATCGGAAACGGAATAATATTGTCCTCTCCCGGCGTATTCTTCTCGAAGAGGGACGGAAGGTTCAGAGGGAGGAGACCTTAAAAAATCTCCAAGAGGGAGAGATCGTCGAAGGGACGGTGAAGAACCTCACCGATTACGGGGCTTTCATCGACCTGGGAGGAGTGGATGGTCTTCTTCATATCACCGACATCAGCCGGGGAAGGGTTGGACATCCTTCGGAGAAGCTCTCTGTTGGAGACCGGATCAGGGTGAAGGTCCTCCATTTTGACAGGGAGAAGGAGAAGGTCTCGTTGGGGTTGAAGCAGGTCCTTCCCGATCCATGGAATGTTGCTCCGGAAAATTATCCGGTAGGAGCCCGGATCAAAGGGAAAGTGGTCAATATCACGGATTATGGCGTTTTCGTTGAGCTGGAAGAGGGGGTGGAGGGGCTTGTCCATGTCTCCGAGATGACCTGGAGCAAGAAGATCAAACATCCCTCGAAGATTGTCCGCATTGGCGACCGAGTTGAGGTGATGGTTCTCGATTGCGATGCGGTGAAACGCCGAATCTCGCTGGGAATGAAACAGGTCGAACCCAACCCGTGGGCTCTCATCACAGAAAAATATCCTGTGGGCGCCCGGGTGGGAGGAAAGGTGAAGACGATCACCGATTTCGGCGTCTTCATTGGATTCGGAGAGGGTGTGGATGGCCTGGTCCATGTATCTGAGATGTCCTGGACGAAGAAGATCAAGCACCCCGGGGAACTCTTTAAGAAGGGCCAGGAGGTGGAAGCCATCGTTTTGAGTATCGATCCGAAAAACGAACGATTCTCCCTCGGGATAAAACAGTTAACCCCTGATCCATGGAGGGAAGTCGCGAGGCGATACCGGAAAGGAGAGATGGTCACAGGAAAGGTGACCAATATGACCGATTTCGGCGCCTTTGTTGAGCTGGAGGAGGGGATAGAGGGGTTGATCCATGTCTCCGAAATCAGCCGGGAGAAGGTGGCGAAACCATCGGATGTGCTAAGAATGGGAGAAACGGTCTCTGCCACCGTCCTCCATGTGGACCCTCTGGAACGGAGGATCGGCCTCAGCATGAAAGGGTTGAAGGAGAAGATGGAGAAGGCGGAGATTGATAAATATATGTCAAATCAGGGATCGGCCTCCAATAGCCTCGGGGCGCTCATTCAGGAAGAGATGGAACGCCGCCGCGGAGAAACTTCCAATAAAAAAGAGGACGATTAACCCTCCCATGACCAATGGCCATTGATCAATAACCAATGACCATTGAGAATTGACCATTGAATCTTTGTTAAACCTTCTTCACATAGATATCCCTCACAATCTCCCTGTCAAGGGCGAGCGTAGTCTCTCCTATCTGTAAGACGTGGGAGGGATTCTTCTGATGCATCCTCACAATACTTCCCGGAACCAAGCCGAGAGTGGACAACCGGTCGAGTCTCTGATGTGATTTGGGCGCGATGAAGACGATTCGGCCTTCCTCTCCCAACCCCAATTCTTCAAGTGGGATGACGAGGGGCTTCATCTCCCTTTTAAATTTTGCACAGCATTCTCCCCTTGGAATTGGTTTTCCGTGGATACAGGTGGGCGGGTGGCCGAGAAAGGTGCAAACGCTTTCCGTCACACCCGGACTCAGGATATGTTCGAGTTTACAGGCTTCCTCCTCCACCTCCTCTTCAGACATCTCAAATATTTCGGAGAGAAGCCTTTCGGTCAGGCGGTGACGCCGGATAAGCTCCTTGGCCTTCTCCTCTCCCCGTTCCTTAAGAACCAGTCGATTGCCTTCTATTTCGAATAGGCCGTCTTTGATCATCCAGCGGAGAATGGACCTCACTTCGCCATCCTGAGTCATCTCCAGAAGGTGGTCCAAATCGGAAGCTCCCTTTTCTCTAAGCGTCCAGATGAGTTCGAGGATCTCATCGATTCGATCCTCCTCCACCCCTTCGGTTATTCCCCACATCCTCCGATGGGACCCCTTTTTCTTCTCTGTTTCTTGATTCATCATTGTACCTTCCTCTTAAAGAGAGATTTTAAAAAATCGAAAATGGCGGATCGTTCCTTATAGGAATATCCACAGTGGGAGCAGCAGAGGAGTCCGCAATCTTTTGAGAAGAGACATCCTTTGCATTTCATCTCATGATCGGAAAACTTCCCTCCGCAAAGAGGACATCGGTTGAGAGAGGGTTTTGCCATTTCAAACTCCCAGATATTTCAACAGAAAATTTAGCATCCCTCCAACACCAAAAGCAACGGGAAAGATCACAGCCGATATATAGAGCGTCTTTTTGAGCCCCCTCTCCCTGATCATCATTAGAAATTGGGCAATGCAGGGGATGAAGAGGGTGATCGTCACCAGACTGACCAGGATTTGATGGGGGGTGAGGTGTCCCTCCCGGGCGAGGACGAAGAGGCCTGCAGCTCCGTAATCCCTCCGGAGAAACCCGATGATGAAGGCCTCCGTCGCTTTTGCCGGAAGCCCCAGGAAGTGGACAATCAGAGGGGTTGCAGCAGCCTCCAGCAGGGCCAGTGCTTTTGTCTGATGGAGGGTGAAGAGGATGAGGGTGCCCAGGATGAAAAGGGGGACGGCTTCCTTGAGGTACCATTCGAGTCGGGCAAGGGTTTTCACCGCAATATTGGAAAACTCGGGAATTCTGAGAGGTGGAATTTCGAGGATGAAATCCGATCCCTCACCCGGGATGAGCCTGGCGGCCAGATATCCCACAACAATCAGAATGACGATCATAAGAAGAATCCAGGCGAAGAGGTAGGGAAAGGGGAGGCCCGAAAACATTCCGAGGATGACGCCGAGCTGGGCTGAGCAGGGTACTCCGAGGGCCAACAGGAGGGTGACAATCGTTCTGTCCTTCTCCGTGTCGAGGATCCGGGTCGTCATCGTGGCCATGGTATCACAGCCGAGGCCCAGAACCATAGGCAACACAGCTTTCCCATTGAGGCCCATCTTTTTGAAGATCTTATTGGTCATTACAGCCAACCTTGGCAGATATCCTGAATCCTCCATCAGCCCGAAGATGAGGAAGAAACTGCCCACGATGGGCAGGACAATGGCAATGGCATAGGTGAGGGCCATGGTGAAGACCCCGTAAGGACCCACAAGAAGTTCCTGAAGGAGAGGGATGGGAATGAGGCGTTGGGTCAATTTTGCCAGTGGGGGAAGAAGCCATTTTCCGAAGAGGGTCTCCTCCAGAAAATCGACACTGATCTGGGCGCCGAAGACTCCGACGAATTCATAGGTGAGAAAGAGGATGAAAAGGAGGATAGGGATTCCCCAGAAAGGGTGGATCATCAGGTTTCCGAGAGAGGTGGAGAGCGTTCTGGGAGACTCCTTCACAGATTTCATCACCTGAAGGAGGAGTTCATCCACCTTCCGGAGGCGGGCCTGATTGATCAGATAACCCACAGGTTCGAAGAAATGGGCCTGAGTCTCCTGGCGGATGGCTTCAACCCGGGAAATATTATCCTCCGAAAGATTCTGATGGAGCCATTCCGCAAGGCTCTCATCTCCTGCCAGGAGCATCAATGCAAGGGAGCGCATGGAAAGGGAGGCTTCAGGAAGAAGGGGAACGATTCGGGAGACGCCCATTTCAATGGCCTCCGGATAGGCGATGGAGATGGAGGCAGTTGGCCGACTCTGAAGGTTTTCGTGAATCTCCTCCAGGCCTTTTCGCCTTGTGGCCACTGTCTTAAAGGCCGGCATTCCTAAATGTTTTGAGAGATTCTGAATGTTGATTTCGATCCCCCTGCTTTTTGCATCATCCCACATGTTGAGGACCGCGAGAAAAGGAAGCCCCATCTCCAGGAGTTGAAGAGAGATGAGAAGTCCTCTCCGAAGGTTCTTTGTGTCAATGACCTGGACCAGATGAGTGGGCGGTCCATTCAGGAGAATATCCCGGGTAACTTTCTCATCCTCCGACATGGGGATGAGTGAGTTGATCCCCGGGGTGTCGACCACCTGAAACTTCTTTCCGTGGGCGGTCATCGTACCGGTGGCCACTTCGACGGTTGTCCCGGGGTAATTGGAGACCATGACATATTTCCCGGTGAGATAGTTGAAGATCACCGATTTTCCCACATTGGGATTGCCGATAAGGATCACCCTCTCCCTGGGAGATTCCTTCTGTTTTGCCTCGCTTCGACAGGACTCCATTCTTTATCCTTTCCTCCTGGAGGTGGTTTTCTTATGGGCACAAAGACCACATCGACCATAAAGTTCCATTCGATGGTGAAAGATATTGAAACCGTGTTGCCTGGCAATCCGTTGCTGAAGGGATTCGATGGCGTCGTCTTCAAATTCGATGATCTTGCCGCATTCGAGGCAGATCAGGTGATCGTGGTGAGTCCCTTCCCGGGTGGGTTCGTATCGGGTTTCTCCATCGGCAAATTTGCGCTGGACTGCCAGACCCAGACGGGTGAGAAGTTTGAGGGTCCGGTAGACCGTCGTATAACCGATCCTTGGATTCATCTTCGCCACCTGAGCATAGATCTGGGCGAGGTTCTTATGCCCGGAGGAGTTAAGGAAGATATCGAGTATCTCCGCCCTCTGCCGGGTGGCCTTGATCCCTTCTTCTGAGACGAATGTTTTAAAACGGCTGGCCTCCATGCCTCCTCCTTATTGAAATTGAATTTCAATTTCATTTTAAGGGAAGAATCCCTTTTTGTCAATCCCCCGAGGCCATTTCGGACGATGGGACTATCACCCTTAAACCACAATAAATGGTTATCGGGTTAAGGTGAGGAAGGCGGTTTGGGTTAGGTCAAAGGGTTAAGGCTAATCATTTTTAGACAAACCACCTTACCCATCAACCAAACGGGCTTCTTGACCCTAACCCTTAGACCAAAGACATTTATTTCCCACCTAAATTGAGCGATTCTTTTGAAAGGAACCTGTAGCCGCAGGCTTTAGCCTGCGGTTTC
>JASEIE010000257.1 GCA_030024065.1 Thermodesulfobacteriota bacterium | reverse complement strand
GTTTTCCCCTTGGCATTTGACAAATCATCTCAGATATTCTTCAATCCTCTCTATATTTCTTGAGCCTATTTTCAATTAGGAAGATTCTCCGTTGTTTTCCTCCTCAGGAATTCTTCTTTAGGTTACATTGACAGTGACTCTACGTTCCTCTAAAATGAAAATGAATAGCAATGTGGGAATATGGCAATGAAAAACATCCTAACGGTGGATGTGGAGGATTGGTATCATATCTGTGATATTGAGCACATCCTTCCCCCTTCTTCCTGGGATCGATGCGAGAGCCGGATCCTCTCCAATCTTGAGAAGATCCTCACCCTTTTCCATCGGTTTAAGGTCCGGGCCACCTTCTTCATCCTTGGATATGTGGCAGAGAGGACACCGGAAGCGGTGAGAATGATTCATGGCGAAGGGCATGAGATTGCCTCCCACGGCTATGGTCATGTTCAGGTCTATAAGCAGACGAAGGATGAGTTCCTGCAGGACCTCTTCCGATCGAAGAGCCTGATCGAAGGAATGATCGGGGAGAAGGTCATCGGTTACCGTGCACCCCAGTGGTCGATCTGTCAGGGAGAGAGAGACTCCCGCTGGGCACTCGACCTTCTGGCCCGGAATGGGTTCCTCTATGATTCGAGTATCGCTCCGCTCCGTTTCATCGGAATTCCGGATGCTCCTGCAATACCCTATACCGTGGCCACCCCGTATGGTGAGATCAAGGAATATCCACCCCTCGTCATGACCTTCCCCCTTGGAAACCTTCCTGTGGGGGGCGGATGGGGATTGAGGATATTTCCCTACCGGAGCATTCGAAAGACGATCCTTCGCCATCACCGCCTTGGCCACCCTGTCCTCATCTTCTGCCATCCCTCTGACTTCGATTCTCATCCACTTCCCATCGCTCTTCCCTGGATCAAACGATTTGTCTGTTATGGGAAGATCAGGACAACGGAGGAGCGAATGATTCGACTCCTTAACGATTTTGAATTCTCAACGGTGAAGGAGGCCCTTAATATAAATCGCATAGGGCGTAGCGCATAGCGTAAAAGATGCTATACTATGGACTCTGTCATTTGGTGCTTGGAATCATTAAGACAAAATAGTTAAACTAAGAACAGTGGATTAACTCCATGCAAAGTATTAAAAAAATTTGTGTCCTGATTCCTGCCTATAATGCCCAAGGGACCATTGGTTCGGTCCTGGAAAAGGTGCAATCCCTTGGGATCGATGTGATTGTTGTGGATGATGGCTCCATAGATGAGACCAAGAGGATTGTTCTGGAATATGGAGCTCATCTCCTGAAACACCCGGGTAATCGTGGGAAAGGGGCTGCTCTCCGGACAGGGTTTCAGTGTCTCCTCGAAAACGAAAAGGACTATCCAGTCGTCATCACCCTCGATGCGGATGGTCAGCATGACCCCTTGGAGATTCCATTCCTCCTCAACGTTTTTTGGAGTGTCAAACCCGATATCCTCATCGCCTCGCGGGCCGGAGAATTTTACAGGATGACCTTGCTGCGGCGATTCTGGAATCGATTGGGAGTAAAGGCAGTCTCACGACTCTGCCATTCAGATATCACGGATAGCCAGTCCGGTTTTCGATTGATCCGCACGGCGGTCCTCAGAGAGGTCGATCTCACCACTCAGGGATTTGATACGGAGTTGGAACTCCTGATCAAGGCTTGCAAAAAAGGGTTCAGTGTGTTATCAATCCCCATTAATGTTCAGAAGGTTGACGGGACAGGTTCAAGCCATTTCAGGGCTGTGACCGATACCTGGCTCGTCTGTAAACTCTTTCTTCGAAGCCTGTTCTGGTGAGGTGAAAATGGATCTTTATCAGAAAGCAAAATTTTACTCCATCGGAAAATTTACTGCAGCCGCTCTTTCGCTCTTTGCCAATGCTTCAAAGGAAAATCTGGTCCGCCTTACCTATCTGGCCGAGAAGATTCCGCAGAAGGAGCCCTACCGTGAAAAGATCCGGTGGATTCGGGCTCTCTTTCAGACCGATCATCCGGCCCTGACCATTGCGAGAAGGGTTCTCAACGAGACCCACCCTCTCCATCGAAAGAAGATCATCACCAACTTCATCATCAACCAGCTTCTGGTAGGCACCAACCGCAGAAGGGCTTTTGAGGCCGAGAGGGGTTTTAAACCGCCCAATGCGATGCTGATGAGCCCCACGATGCGATGCAATCTCAACTGCTTTGGCTGTTATTCGGGGTCCTATCCGACCGAGGAGGAGCTTCCTTTTGAGGTGATGGATCGCCTGGTCGGGGAATGCAAGGAGATGGGCATCCACCTTGTGATCATCACCGGCGGGGAGCCCTTTCTGAGAAGGGATCTCTTCGATCTCTTTGAAAAACACCAGGATACCATTTTCCAGGTATATACCAATGGCACTCTGATCGATGAGAAGATGGTGGAGCGATTCGTAGCCCTGGGCAATGTCGTTCCCGCTATCAGCCTCGAAGGTCTCAGGGAGGAGACCGATGATAGGAGGGGAAAAGGACAATTCGACCGGGTGGTCCAGGTCATGGACTGGCTAAAAAAAGCAGGCATCTTCTTCGCCATCTCAACCACCCAGACCATCCGAAATTCGGATGTTATCTCAAGCGATGCCTTCATCGATTTTCTCGTGGAGAAGGGATGCATTTTCCTCTGGAACTTCCACTATATCCCCATTGGTCGCAATGCAGACCTCAGCCTCATGGCCACCCCAGAACAGAGGAACCGGATACGAGAACGGTTTGCCTATTTCAGGGCGACCAAGCCCCTGCTCATGGTCGATTTCTGGAATGACGGCTGTCTTACCCAGGGATGCATTGCCGGAGGGAGAAAGTACTTCCATGTCAATGCCCGTGGCGATCTGGAGCCCTGTGTCTTCTGCCATTTTGCATCTGACAATGTAAAAGAGAAGTCTCTTATGGAGGCCCTCAACTCACCCCTCTTCAGGGAGTTCCGTTCGAGGCAGCCTTTCTCGGAAAACTATTTCATCAATTGCCCCCTGATTGATTATCCTGAACAGGGAAAAGAGTTCGCCCTTAAGTTTGCCAAATATTTTACTCACGAGGGGGCGGATGGGTTCTTCACGGAACTGGCCCCGGCCATTGACACCTATTCAAAAACCTATCGGAAGATTGCGGAAGCTGCCTGGAAGGAGAGGAACGAAAGTCGAAGTAGTCAGGCTTCCTCAAAAGGAAAAAAGGTTGCAGGCCAACATGGATGAAGGTCACTTTCCCTCACCTGGGCACGATGCACATCTTCTGCAAGGCCATTGCAGAGACCTCTCAAATCCCTTACATCGTTCCTCCTGAAACCAGCCGGAGAACTCTGACCCTTGGCGTTCAGCATTCCAACGAATGCATCTGTCTTCCTTTTAAAATCATCCTTGGAAACTTTATCGAGGCCCTTCAGATGGGAGCCGATACGATCGTCATGGTCGGAAGCGGTCCTCCCTGCCGTCTGGGACTCTATGACCTCGTCCAGAAGGTGATCCTTGAAGATATGGGGCTTCATTACCGGTGGCTGACCATCCCGCCCCGACTCACCTATCAGGCGATCTGGAAGAATTATGAGGAGACGAAAGAACTGAAGAAGGAGTTGAGCTGGAAGAATATCCTTCTCTTTCCCTATGGGCTCTATATGGGATGGAAGAAGATGATGGCCTGTGAGGCATTGGAAAAATTGGCGATGAAGGTGAGGCCGAGAGAGATAAAGAAAGGTGAAACCCAGAAGAGATTGAAGAAGGCCCTTTCATGGGTGGACGGGGCCAAGACCCCGGGGACACTCGAGGAAGCGGTTCGAAAAGGAAGGGCCTTCCTTCAGGAGACAGAGCAGGATTTCTCTCGGACTCCTCTTAAGATTGCCATCGTGGGAGAACTCTACACGGTGATGGATCCCCATATCAACCGGGGAGTGGAACAGAAATTGGGTGAGCTGGAAGCAGAAGTGACGCGCACCTCCTGGTTCTCCACCCATATCCTGAGAAGTTTGCGAAAGAACAAGGCGGATCAGAATTCGGAGAGGATTCGATTCTTCGAGGCATCGAAGGCTTATCTCGGTTATGATGTGGGTGCGGAGTGTAATGTCTCCATCGGTGAGGCGATTCTGAGATCTCAGGAGGGGTACGATGGAGTGGTCCATCTCATGCCCTTTGCCTGTATGCCTGAAACCACTGCCTCCGGAATCTTGACCCGTGTGGGAAAGGACTGGGACATTCCCATCCTCACGTTGATTCTCGATGAACAGGAGATCGAAGGCCGAATCCAGACACTGCTCGAGGCCTTTGTCGAGATGTTGCAATGGAAGAGAAAGGTCGCATAGGCATTCCAAAGGCCCTGATGTTCTACCGTTACTTCCCTCTCTGGAAGACTTTCTTTGAGGCGTTGGGCTGGAAGGTGGTCGTTTCCGGTGGAGTGGGGAAAAGAGGGAAGATCATCTATTTTGAGGACAGTTGCCTTCCCATGAAACTTTTGGTCACCCATTCCGTTGATCTGAAGGACAAGGTGGACCATCTCTTCGTCCCTCGGCTGGTGAGCCTTCATCGCACCACTATCATGTGTCCTAAATTTCGAGGGGCTCCGGATATCGTCCGTCTTGCCACAGAGGGAAACGTTTCCATCATCGATGAGACGATCGATCTTCGGGTAAGGGGATACTCCTTTCTCCAATCCTTTTCAAGGATCGGCGAGAAGCTGGGTGCTTCGAAGAAGGAGAGCAAGAAGGCATTCCATAAAGCAGAACAGTCCTTTTCAAATTTTCAAAAGGGATGGGAAGATCGAATCAACCGGCTCCCTGCAGGGCAGCTCTTTGAGCTGGAAATTCCAACGCCTTCCGCCCCAATGATCTCCTCTATTCCGGGAGACTGTGTCTCAAAAAGCAAATTAAGGCAAAATGTCATGCTGGACTTGTTTCAGCATCTAATAAGAACGATAAATGATGAGACCCTGAAACGAGTTCAGGGTGACAAGAAAAGGGTTACAACAAAGTCTCTGGCGGGGGCGGATGAAGAGGAGAAGGGGGATTTTAAGGTGGCATTCATCGGTCATCCCTACAATCTTTTCGATACGGATGTGAATAAGAATATTCTCTCTTTTGCCAAAGGTCTGGGGATGAGGATCATCACTTCTGATGCCCTCTCGGAAAAGGAGGTGAGCCAACAGATCTCAGGCCTTTCCAAAGAGATTTATTGGTCATCGGGAAGGGAGATCGTGGGGTCCTTGTTTCACTTTCTTTCAGGGGGTGTCGATGGAGTGGTCTTTCTCACCTCGTTTAAATGTGGCATTGATGCCCTTCTTCAGGAGTTCGTCAAGAGGAGATTGAAGGTGAGAGGAGGAACTCCGATTCCTCTCCTTGTTCTCTCCCTCGATGAACATACGGGAAGAGAGGGGTTGACCACCCGTCTCGAGGCCTTCCGGGATGTGATGGAAGAGAGGAAAATTAGTTCGGAGTAGTGAGTTCGCCTGCCCGCCGCACAAGGCTTTGGCAGGCGGGGAGTTCGGGGAATATGTAGTTACAAGTGACTAAAATTACGAGTGCCTAAAGTTTTAAATCTTCACTCACTTTAGCTCACTTATAACTTTAGTTCACTTTAGTCACTATTTAATCAGCGGCTGCCGGTATCATTATGG
>JASEIE010000256.1 GCA_030024065.1 Thermodesulfobacteriota bacterium | reverse complement strand
GAGGGGCCTCGAGTTCTAACATTATTGAAACCATCTTAAAGAGATTTCTGAAAAAATCCAGAAATCTCTGATTACACCGATTAGGAACCGATTACACAGATTAGAAATGCATTGAAAAAAAAGAAAAATCTGTCGAATCATTTTTATAAATCCCTGCCTGCGGCAGGCAGGTGTGTCATCAGAGAGCAAAAGGTAGTTTTTCAGAACTCTCTTGAGAATTTCACCATGCCCGGAGGGCACCCACGAATCATTTGCTGCCATTCGTGCTTTTCGTTTCTATTTTCTTACGCGGCATAACTTTAAAAGGGTGGAGGGATTTTTCATTCTCTCAAGATTCTTAACGATGTGGATCATTTTACTCCTTTGGTGGATAGGGAGAATAGGGTGAGTGAGGTCTCTGAATTTTTCTACGATGTCGTCGAAACTCATTGGATTTCTTGGATCACCTCTCGGGACAGAAACCGTTCGATTCAGTCGGTTTCTATTCTTGAGTTGAATTGCTATCTTGGCCTCCGACTCTTTGAGTGAATCATTTGCAGAGGCTCTGATTTTTTTCATCAGGTTTCGGATACGATGATCCTTCATCTTTTCGGGGGTGAATTGGCTCTCCTGAACCTTTCCCTCAAGAAGAGCCAATGCGGCACAGAAATAGAGGCTGAACTTTCCCTCCAGACCGTTCTTCGGGTCCTTTTTATCCGTCACGGTTAAACAGAGGGGGGAGACATCGAGATCGATCTGTTCAACAGAATCTAATTCGAGTCCATGTTTTCCCCTCATCCCGATCAGCCCGTCAATGGCAGGGTGGATTAAGAGGCAGGCGGCATAAGGCTTGAAGGAATTCTGTTGAAGCTGAAAGTCCTTTCCCAGTCCTTGAGTGATTTGATCGGGATCGTGTTCGGGAGAAAATAATTGCAGGAACCCCGATGTTCCATCCAAGATATCCTCGGGCGCATCGAATCCTCGTAAGGCTAATAGGGCGGATAGCATTCCGTCCATGGAGGCCTTTCCTGCATGGAAGGGTTTTCCCATCGTTCCGAAAACCCTTCTCAGCCCTCCTGCCTGAGTCGCTGCGAGTCCAATGGCACAGGCCAGTTGTTTTTGATTGAGCCCAAGGAGTTTGCCAACCCCAACCGCAGATCCAAATCGGCCCAAAACAGAGGTTGCGTGCCATCCCCGCTCATAGTAGGTTTTCCCAAGGGCAAGTCCTATCCGGGTACTCACTTCAAACCCTATGACAAAGGCAGTGATTAAATCCTTCCCTTTCAATTTTTTATATTCTGAAATGACGAGCAGGGCAGGGAGCAGAGGGGCGCTCGGATGGCTTCGGCTTTCACTATGGGCATCATCATAATCGAGGACATGGGACATCATTCCATTGATGAGAGTGGCGTTCAATAAGGTTGTCTTAAACCCATAACCTAAAACAGAAGCCTGTTTTCTCCCTCCCATCTCTTTTACGAGATCGACAACCATCTCAACCGAGGGGTCTTTCATCCCTCCCATGGACACACCGATCCAATCCAGAAGGCATTTCTTACCTGTCTCGATGACCTCCTCAGGAAAATCTTCAAAACGTGATCGGACTACAAAGTTCGAAAGCCTCTCCGTTAGATTCATATCCTTACGTATCCCCGGAGGATGAGGGTTTAACCCATTTTGGTTGGGAGCCAGAGCGCAATTTGTGGAAAGAGACAGAGGAGGATGGTTGTTAAAATGATAGCGATCATTAATATGCTCGTGCCCCGATAAACCGTCATTAAGTCAACTTTTGTTGTGGAGCTAACGACAAATGCGATCATGCCCACCGGAGGGAAAACGAGTCCCATCCCAACCATCATCATTGTCATCACACCAAACCAGATTGGATCGAAACCTATAGAGGTGATCAGGGGGAAGACGATGGGGATGATGATCAGCATCAGTGGAAGTTCATCCATGAACATCGAGATGGCAAAGTAAGTTCCGATCACAAGCCACAATACAATCCAGCGATTGAGGTTCAAGCTCATGATTGTGCCGACGATTCTTTGGGGTATTTGGCTCAGGGTCACAAAATGGCCAAAGATCATTGCCCCGACGATAATAAACAAGATCATGGTCGTGGTAACCAGTGTGTCTACCAAAGCATTTAAGATATCGGCCTTTGAAAGACGGCCCATGGCCACTCCAACCACCCCTGAAGCAGCCGCTCCTACAGCCCCTACTTCGGTTGGGGTTGCCATCCCCGTGTAAAGGGCCACCAATACGAAGATAACGATCAGGAGACTTGGCCAGATGGCCAGGAGGCTCCGAAAGCGTTCACTCCAGGAGACCCGCATCACTTTGGGGGCACTCGACGGGTTGACTGTGACCCAGACTAAGATGCATCCGATCAAGAAGATCCCGAGAAGAACGCCAGGGAACACTCCGGCGATCAGGAGTTTTCCGATGGAGGTGTCTGTGGAGATGCCATAGACCACCATTGCGATACTGGGTGGTATCAGAATGTCGAGCACAGACCCGACACCGATGGCTCCGGTTGCTAAGGTGTCGGAGTATCCGAAACGGCGCATTTCGGGCATGGCGATTTTCGACATGGCTGAGGCTGATGCCGTGCTCGCGCCGGACATGGCACCAAATATCCCGCAGGCAAAAACCGTTGCAATCCCCAAACCCCCGCGGATGTTCGATAACCAGTTCTGCATGGCTGTATATAAATCCCGGGCAAGCCCTCCCCACGAGGAGAAGTAGGCCATCAGAATGAACATCGGGATAGTGGTTAAGACGTATTCCGAGCAGGTCAGGTAGGGGGCCATTCCAACCGTATTCATCATGTTCTTCCAATCCCCTGTGACGAGGAAAATGCCAAGCGTTCCTGCTCCTGCCAGGCCAAAAGCAATAGGCACACCCAATAAGAGTAATCCGACAAGCACTATAAAAGGGAGTGCAATTTCCAATGGGGACATCCTTTCTCGAACAAAGAGACTGTGTCGTAATTTACCTTTCGCCCTTCGACACGCTCAGGACGAACGGCTAAGTAATTGATTTTTAATATGCCGTGGTCCGTTCGTGGTGAGCCCTTCGCCTCACCGTTCGCCCTGAGGCTCTCGAAGGGACGAACGATTCGCTCAGGACAGGCTCTGTCGAACCATGAACGGATTTACGACACAGCCTCCAGAGAGAGACAGGCCTTCTATTCTCTTTTTAATCGAAACATTTCAATGAGCTCCCGGATGATCTCGAGAATCAATAAGATTCCTCCAATGGGGATCGAGATCATGAGAATAAATAACGGTGTACGGGTATAGGATTGGGTCACCTCTTTAATGAGATAAGCTTCGATAGCGGGGACCAGGCTTGCCCAGGTCAGAAAAATGGAAAAGAGCAGGACAAAGAGATAGACGAAGATCCTCAGAATCCTTCTACTCCGCTCTGAAAATCTATTGATGACGAGATCGACCTGGGTATGACTTCCCTGTTGCAATGTGTAAGCCACTCCCAAGAAAGTTCCCCACATCGTAAGGATCACGGATATCTCCATGGACCAGGTGGTCGGGGCATTAAAAATATAGCGCACCAACACCTCATAGGTGGTGATTCCCATGACCATGAGAAAGAGGAAGGCGCCCAGGATCCCCGATCCTTTGACAAATTTCTCAACAAAGCGATGAGGGCTATCGAATCGGTTTCTCATCTCTCAGCAATCCATTTAAAGAAGGCCTCGCCATCTTTCCCCGTCCTGCTGAGAAATTCCTTCTTCACAGGCTCCAACGTCCTTGCCCAAACCTTTTTATCCTCATCCGTTAAAATATAGACCTCCTGGGTTTTGGATAGAAATTTGATGGCCTCCTCATCCTCCTTGTCCGAAATTTGGATGGTGTGGTTTTCGTAATCCTTGCCCGCCTCTTCAAGAATCTTTTGAATCTCTTTGGGAAGACCATTCCACACCTTGAGGTTGATCATCACGGGCCAAACCGAATAGACACTAAAGGTGATCGTTGAATACTTAGTAATCTCATACCATTTCCTTTGAACAAAACTTGTGGGGCCGGAGGTGGCGCCATCCACCGTTCCTTTCTGTAATGCGGTATAAACCTCTGCGGATGACATGAAGACAGGGGAGGCACCGAGGGCCTTTACGGATTCAGCCGCGATGGGCTCATGGGTCCTGATTTTTAAACCTTTGAAATCCTCCGGTCTTTTCAAAGGTTTCTTAATATTGGTTATACTAAAACTTTCACCATAAGCACCAAAACCCAAGGCTTTGACACCGTTCTTCTCCATTTCATCTCGCAGTTTATTTCCGATTTTTCCACCCCAGGCTTTCTGGACTTCCCTATAGTTATTTAATACAAAGGGAATAATAAAAAAATCTACCGAAGGGATGGGACCTGTCCATGTCCCTTCGTAGGTTACTCCCATATCCACCGTACCGGACATCACTGCCTTACGGATGCCATCCATCCGGTAAAGTTGGCCTGCAGGGTAGATCTCGATTTTCACCTTACCATTGGTTTTTTCTTCGACCATCTTTGCAAAACGATAATCCGCTTTCGTCAAATGATGGGTCGTCGGAAGTTGCCCCGCATATCGCAGGACGGTTTGTTGTCCCCAAGATGAACCGGGTAAGAGAACCAGACCTATAAAAACACCTAAGAGTCCGACCAAAAAATTTTTTTTCATCATGTTTTGGCTCCTTTCTTCAGAAATTTTCCACAAGTATCAAATCCTACGATGGGTTGTCAATATAAATCATGGCTGATTTAATAATTGATCACGTTGGGGTGTTTGATCTGTTCTAATGGCAACGGGATCCTTTCTATCCGGAAGACCACCGGCCGGTGAGCATCCGGACAGCAGAAATGGGTGATGTTACTCAAATAGTCACTCCCTTCGGCCGTGTCTCTGCATAGGGCCTGCGCGGCAGGTCCAATGGCGCTCAAGGCGAAGAGACAGACGTTATCACATTCTTCCAAGATGAGTCGGGTTGGCCAGGTCGTAAAGGTCATTTTATATCCCTCTTCGAAGAGGGGGCATTTGCTCTTCGGAATCGTTTCACCTCCTTCGATTGGTTTAGGTTCATTCACCTTCACAACCCGGCAGATCACTTTGTACATAAGCTTCCTCCTTCTAAACGGGTCGGAAAGTTATCCCTCCAAAACCTTGTAAAGCGGTCATAAAGGTTATGCAAGTCGGCCTTCCTGCCCTTTGCATTGTCATTTTTGAAAGCTAACCTACGCAGTTCAACGGATAAAGGTTTCGCTTCAAGGTTTTTCCGGAAGAACCTCTCGACCCGTTTCTGTTTCGTTAAAGAGTTACTCTCTCCTACCTCTCCACCCGGTTGATGAGATGTCCTCTCTCTCCCTGAAGAAAACGACGGAGGTTTTCTTCAAAGATGGAGAGAACCTGGGCTGTGTAATTCTCGCTCATTCCACCGATATGAGGTATCAGGATCACATTTTTCGTCCCCCAGAAGGGGTGAATGAGTATCAAGATGATTTAAAAATTCTCGTTTCTTCCAGACCAGGGATGCCTCTTCGGCCACCTATATCCCGGCATTTGAGTGCAGCTACGGCATTGGAAAAGCGTAATATTTCTTCAATTTCCCAATGCTGTAAAAGACCGTAGATGAATCCTGCATGGAAGACATCGCCTGCTCCGGTCGTGTCCACT
>JASEIE010000255.1 GCA_030024065.1 Thermodesulfobacteriota bacterium | reverse complement strand
AAGGGCTGAGTTACAGGTTACGGTAACAGTCGGTCGCCCCATAACTGAGGGATTATGATATTTTCCAAAAAAATGCTTGACAAACCAAAAAAGGAAGTTATAATTTTGCCAGTTTAATTTATTAAACTTAATTCTTCTTAAACTGACTTACAGATTACTAAACAAATTTCTTTCTATACTGTTCTGATGGGTTTATGAAGATAGGAGAACGCCTTCGAAATTTAAGAGAGTCGAGCAACCTGACCCAGGAGGAACTGGCAGATCGTGCCAACTTGACCAAAGGGTTCATTTCCCAAATCGAGAGGGATCTGACCTCCATCTCTTTGGACAGCCTGTTTCAGATCCTCGGGGCCCTTGATGAAAATATTTCTGATTTTTTCCGGGAGGCCTCCAAGGAGAAGATCGCCTACCGCGAAAAGGATCGGGTGGCGATCGAAAAGGAAAGAATCGAGAGATTTGAGCTCCTGGTGCCGGGTTCTACCAACCGGCGCCTGGAACCTATTCTCCTTACCCTGCGGCAGGGACAGGCTACTCCGAAAGAGAGGCCCCACGATGGAGAGGAATTCGGTTATGTCCTTCAGGGTAGGGTTACCCTGCGATTTGGCAGGGAAATCTTGAAATTGAAAAAGGGGGAATGTTTCTATATCTCCGCGGAAAAGGAACATTGGTTACAAAACACGAGCTCACGCACTGCTGTCGTCTTATGGATCACCTCTCCCCCCTATTTTTAGATGACCCTGTCCGTGTATCGGGTCTGGGTCTCTTCCCGAAATACGAAACACGGAATACGAGATACGAGATGATAAAGGGGGTGCCATTAAAAGCACTGGGACGCCATCTGTTGGCAGAGTTCTACAGCTGCGACCCTAAATTTTAGAACCAGGTGGTTGATAGACAATGGCTAAAGTGCTGATCATAGGAGCAGGTGGTGTAGGTACCGTCATCGCTCACAAAGTTGCAAAAGTTCCACAGGTGTTTACGGATATCATGCTGGCAAGCCGTACAAAAACAAAGTGTAACGGTATTGCTGAAGCGGTTGGCGCCAATAAAATTAAGACGGCTCAGGTTGATGCGGATAATGTCCGACAATTAGTTGAATTATTTAAAAGCTTTAAGCCAGAAATAGTCATTAATGTAGCGCTCCCTTATCAAGATTTAACGATCATGGATGCCTGCCTTGAAGCAGGAGTGAATTATTTAGATACGGCAAGTTATGAACCACCCGATGTCGCTAAGTTCGAATATAAATGGCAATGGGCGTACCATGACAGATTTAAAAATGCAGGACTAACAGCCATTTTAGGCTGTGGTTTTGATCCGGGAGTAACAGGAGTTTTCACCGCTTATGCTTCCAAGCATCATTTTGACGAAATTCATTATCTTGATATCGTTGACTGTAATGCAGGCGACCATGGAAAACCCTTTGCAACCAATTTCAATCCAGAAATCAATATCCGTGAAGTGACCCAGAGAGGGAAATACTGGGAAAATGGAAAATGGATTGAAACAGAATCCCACGAAATTCACAAACCGTTAAATTATCCAAATATCGGACCCCGCGAATCTTATCTTATTTTCCACGAAGAATTAGAATCATTGGCTAAACATTTTCCTACTCTAAAACGAGCCCGATTTTGGATGACTTTTGGTGAAGAGTATTTAACCCACTTACGTGTGATTCAAAATATTGGAATGGCCAGCATCAAACCTATTCTGTATGAAGGCAAAGAGATTGTGCCTCTTCAATTCCTCAAAGCGGTATTGCCCAATCCAGGTGAACTCGGTGAACATTATTCAGGTCAAACCTCCATTGGTTGCCGGATCAGAGGGATCAAGAATCGCAAGGAGAAAACATATTATATCTATAATAATTGTAAACACCAGGATGCCTATAAGGAAACAGGTGCACAAGGCGTGAGTTTTACCACTGGAGTGCCTGCAGTGATCGGCGCTATGATGTTTATTGCGGGGAAATGGAAAACAGCCGGCGTATTTAACACTGAACAATTTGACCCGGATCCATTCATGGAACAATTGAATATCCACGGACTTCCCTGGCACGAATTGCACGATGTCGATTTAGAATTATAAGCACCGCCATGCCCATTGACTTCAGCAAAATCCCAACGCCATGTTATTTGATTGATGAGCTTTTGCTGCGAAATAACCTAATAATAATAAAAAAAGTGAGAGATGCGACCGAGGTTGATATTCTCGTTTCGTTTAAAGCTTTCTCGAATTGGGGGGTGTTTCCGATCTTTAAAGAATACGGTTTTGGCGCTTCAGCAAGTTCAATCAATGAAGCGCGATTAGCCTTTGAGGAACTCGGAGTAAAAGCGCATACGTATTCGCCTGCTTATGAAGAGAAGACGATCGCAGACATTTTGAAATATAGCGGTCATATTTCCTTCAATTCCATAAACCAATTGCGAAAGTATTCCAAGATTGCCCGTGAGAATGGTGTTTCGATTGGCTTGCGTGTTAATCCTGAGTTTTCGGATTCTCCATATGACATATACAATCCTTGCCAACCCGGTTCTCGATTTGGAGTTACTGCCGAACAACTTGGCGATAACATCCCGCAGGAAGTTGAAGGTCTCCATTTTCATACATTATTTGAGGCGGATTCCTTTGCATTTGAAAGAGTGTTGACTGTGTTTTTAAAAAATTTTGGGAAGTTTTTATCTAAGCTGAAATGGGTGAACATGGGCGGTGGTCATCTTATAACAAAAAAGGATTATGACATAAACCATTTAATTGAAATCTTAACGGATTTTAAAAATAGGTATGGGATCGAAATCATATTTGAGCCCGGTAGCGCCTTTACTTATCAAACCGGTTACCTATTTTCCACGATTTTGGATATCGTTGAAAATAGGGGGATCAAAACGGCTATTCTCGATGTCTCATTTACCTGCCATATGCCCGATTGTCTGGAAATGCCTTATAAGCCTGTCATCCTGGGGGCTACGGATGAAAAGGCAGGAAGACCAACATACCGAATGGGAGGGATTAGTTGTTTGGCAGGCGATTATATGGGGAATTGGTCATTTGATAAAGAATTGAAACCCGGCGATAAAATCATATTTGATGACATGATTCATTACACTACTGTCAAAACTACCATGTTCAATGGCGTCAGTCATCCTTGCATTGGGATATGGAATGAAAAGTCAGGATTTAGATTAATCAAAGAATTTAATTATCAGGATTATAAAAATAGATTATCTTGATGATTTGCTCGTGCCAAGGACGGCCGAGGACGAAAATCTTCAAAAAATTTTAAAAAAAAGCTTGACAAATTGGAAAAGCCGGTTATAATAAAAAGCGAGTTTAGTTTATTAAACTAATTTCTTTCTATACTGTCTTACACATTACTAAACCAATTTCTTTGTATACTGTGCTCCCGGTGTTGGAGAACGCGTTAGGATTTTGAGACAGTTAAGCAACCTGACCCAGGAGGAGCTGGCCGAGCTCGCTGGATAGACCAAGGGGTTTCTCTCGCAGAACGAGGCGAACCGGACGCGTTAGGTGAGAAGGTTTGCCACAAAAAACTACTTCCTGTCGAACGACAGGCCAGCCTGTTTGAATGCGGACAATACAGACAGGCTTTAACTCGGAGAAGAACGGAGAAGAACAGTGATCTTCAAAATGCCTACCCTATATTTTCTGGCTTCCGGGGCGTCGGAAGGCTATACGCCTCTCAACGCGTTTGATGGGGCTTTGCTTCAGGCTGGGATCGGCAATACGAACATTGTCAAGATGTCCAGCATTGTACCACCCCACTGCAAATTGGTCGCCCCGATCGCCCTTCCACCTGGTGCTCTCGTCCCGGCTGCTTATGCTGCAATTACCAGCGATGTACCCGGAGAGATCATCTCGGCCGGCGTCGCCATCGCTCTTCCGGAGGATGAAAATCAAAACGGGCTGATCATGGAATATTCGGCCAAAGAAGAGCAACACAAGATCGAGGAAAAAGTTCGGAATATGGCTGTGGAGGGGATGAAGCTTCGCGGATGGGGGATCAAAGACCTGAAGTCGATCACCATAGAACATAAAGTTAAGAAAATTGGGGCGGCTTTGGCCACTGTGGTCCTTTGGGACTAATCAAGCAGTGGTGAATGATGAGTTATGAAGTATGAATGAGGAGTTAAGAATTATAAGTTACAAGTTATGAATAATGCGTAAATAATCTTTTGATTCTAAACTCAATACTCTTAATTCTTAACCCTACACTCTAAAATCCAATTAATGAACCTTCCCTTCATTGAACAGACCTTCATCTCAGCAAAAGCCTCTTTTGAAGAGAGTCGGATTGCCATTCTCGGATGTCCCTATGATGGTTCGGCTTCTTTTCGCCCCGGCGCCCGTTTCGGGCCCTCTGCCATTCGGAGGGCTTCATGGGGGATAGAAACCTTCAGCCCCTATTTCAAAAAGGATCTCACCTGCTTTTCGATTCACGACATGGGAGACCTTGAATTACCTTTTGGAGAGAAAAAAACATCTCTCGATCTGATTCGAAAAGCCGTCAGAAAAATCCTCTCCGGGAAAAAGTTCCCGATCCTGCTGGGAGGTGACCATCTCATTACCTTTCCTGTTTTAGAAGAGGTCATTCGGGTCTATCCCCAACTCCGTCTCATCCATATCGATGCCCATGCGGACCTGAGGAAGGATTATCTGGGCGAGACCCTGTCCCACAGCACTGTAATGAGGAAGGTTGCCGATCGACTGGGCAAGGGGAGACTGTTTCAGATAGGGATCCGATCCGGGACAGAAGAAGAGTTTCAACTGGCGAAGAGGATGAAGTCTCTTGTGTCTTCTGAAAAGGGTTCTCTCACATCGATGGCAAAACATCTTCAGGGCAAACCCGTCTATATCAGCCTCGATCTCGATGTAATCGATCCCGGCGTTCTTCCGGGTGTTGGGACGCCGGAACCCGGTGGCCTCACCTTCCAGGAACTCATATCCCTTTTCAAAGAGTTACAACCCCTCCATGTCATTGGCTTCGATCTGGTCGAACTCACCCCGGATTACGACCCCACCCAGATCTCTTCGGTCACAGCCTTCGTCATTCTGAGGGAGATGATTTTGGCCTTCTCCCCTCAATGATCGTGAAAATTTTTGGAAAATATGGAGGGATAATTACTCTCAATACGAAGATGAAGGATTAAAGGTTGCCCTTTCATTGTACCCTATTTCCGTTGCCTGCCCCCCTATCTGGGAACCCCAGCACTTAATCGCAATATTGTAAGCCTGACCCAAGCCTTAAGCCCGCTTCCTGAGTCCGGTTAAGCGTTAGCTATGGGCGGTTGGCTATCAACTGTTGAACAATGCCGGCGTCATATAACCAATAAGGATTGAGACGACTTCAAAAGTCGTTTCAATCCGTTGTTCAAGAAGCCCGAAGCGGCAAGCGGCGACTCATATCTATAAGGGTAAAGCTTCGTTAGATTGATTAGAGGGAAGAGGCTGGAAGATCAGATTCCCAGCTCGGATGACGAGGTAGCGGCTTTGAGGTGCCGGTTCTTGCTCAGGCTGAGCGATTCGCCGGGCCAGAGGCCTTATAGCTGAGGGCGAGCCAGGTGAAGTTTTTCGGAACTGGGGCGGACCTCAGCGAGACCACCTGAGCGGGAGAGCGCAGGTGGGAAAGCGTAGGATTTTAGTTTTGGTTTTGAGACTGAACACC
>JASEIE010000254.1 GCA_030024065.1 Thermodesulfobacteriota bacterium | reverse complement strand
ATCACAATTTTATGTTGCCAGTATCAGTGACAAAACTTTTAAGACGCGGAACTAGCTTCTCAGAAAAGCCAATGGTGGCCCGGAGAATCTTCGGTCCCAGTTGGATATCAAGCTCATGCAAATGAACAGGAATAAATCCTCCATCACCCACCTGTAAATAAATTAGTCTCCCTTCTCCTAACTCTATCCCCATTCTTTCACCAACAGATTGGCGAAAAATACTATAGATGGCTCCGGAATCCACATAAGCATCAACGGGAAACCAGGTCCCCCTGTACTCCAGCCCTACGGTAATAATGGGCATCTGCCATTCTTTGTATTTCCGATAATTTCTTACTATAACAGGCATACGAAATCTTCTTCTGAGGGCAGCGTTGTAACAAATGGTATCTTATCAGGATATTTTCTCTTTGCCACCTCATCCACTTCCTTCTCTGTCTGGCCAACGGCCACAATTGCGCCTTCGACGACGGCAATTGCCTTATGAGGGTACTCCTTCACAAGTTCCTCGTAGTGAGTCACCATCCAATCATTATATCTTTCTAAAAGAACATCCAAAGATTCCATCTTTCTTAGCCTCCTCGCCTACAACTTGTATACAACAAAATTAACTCTCGGTCAAATTCTATCCTTGGGGACCAACAATTCTCGGTGATCCACGAAAGGGCAGGGGTAGAGTAGAGTATTCGCCCGGAGGGGACGTTGATGAAAATCGTGAAATAAGGAGGCCCCTGGTGCCAGGCAATCGTAATAAAGTATTTTGAAGAAGCCTTTTCGGGACATCTTGTGTTTTTCCTGGAAAAGCCATGCCGGGTCATGGGGTGTAAGGTCTACACTCTTGACTGTGCAAACGAAAGTTGAAAAGTTGACAGGTTTAGGGTCGGGGTCGGGGTCGGACCAAGCTAACACTCTGATATTTATATTCATTAACCAAAATTCGGACTCATTTTCCGCCTTAAAACGGCATTTTTGGCCTTCAAAATCGCCCTTTAAGCCATCAATGTAGTTTTGGGGGTAGGTTCTAAAACAACTTGCCATCTGTCTGCTTTTTCTGGTCTGTCTGGACAAGTCCTTGGGGTCAAAGCTACACTATACATTTTAGTATGTCTTGAAAACATTATTCATTACGTGAATGGAAGTTAGTTCCCAGGGGAACTGGAATTGAGTGCTCCGGACTGGAAATGAGGCTTCGCCTGGAATGATTAGGTTTATTGGGTTCATTTTGGGTTTATTGTGTCTGTTTGGCGGAAAAATACCATTCAATTGTTTTTTTTAGGCCTTCTTCGAAACCAACCTTGGCCTTGAAACCGAATTCTTTTTCGGCTCGTGAAGTATCAAGCATTCTCCGGGGTTGGCCATCGGGTTTGGAATTATCCCAAATGATATCTCCTTTAAACCCAGTTAATTTAACAATCAATTTTACTAAATCTTTAATGGATATCTCGAATCCAGCGCCGAGATTTATAGGATCGGGTTTGTTATATCGCTCAGCGGCAAGAAGGATCCCTTCGGCGGCATCCTCAACATAGAGGAATTCTCGGGTCGGATTGCCTGTGCCCCAAATGGTAATGGCTGAAGGACCGAAGTTAGAGGTTGGAGGCAAAGATATTGCATCAACGCACTTACGGATGAGGGCTGGTATCACATGAGAAGATTCGGGATCGAAGTTGTCCCTTGGACCGTAAAGATTAACCGGCAAGAGGTAAATGGCATTGAATCCATACTGTTGGCGGTAGGCTTGGGCCTGGACGAGAAGCATTTTTTTTGCCAAACCGTAGGGGGCATTGGTTTCTTCTGGATAACCATTCCATAAATTTTCTTCTTTAAACGGCACAGGTGTAAATTTGGGATAGGCGCAGACAGTTCCAATTACAACAAATTTATCTATTCCGACTTGTCGCCCGACCTCCATCATCTGGACTCCCATCATGAGATTCTCATAGAAAAATCTTCCGGGATTATCACGATTTGCACCTATCCCCCCTACCTCCGCTGCTAAATGAATAACAATATCAGGTTTTGAGTCCCGATAGAGCCTCTTTACCGAATCCATTTCCACAAGATCGTAATCTTTACTTCTTGGGACAAAGATGTCCTTACAGCCCCTCTTCTTTAACTTTTCTACAACAAAGGAACCAAGGAATCCTGCGCCACCTGTTACCAAGACTCTCTTTTTATCCCAGAACCCCAATAGCCAACCTCTTCAAACTTCTAACTCTTCAGCTCCCTTTAATACAGCATGATATAATTCAGTGCTAATCCAAAAGCCTCGATTAACCAACTCATTCAAGAGAGATTTTAGTTCTTTTATCAATCCCTTTCTCTTTGCTTTAAGAAGCACTCCAAGCGTGCCGGTATATTTTAGACCTTTGTATTCTGCAATCTTTCTTGCCCAATACTCATCTATCAAAACTAAGTCTGCCCCGATTTCTTCTGATAAGGCAATGGTTTCTGCCTCACCTTCGTCAAGGTCAAATTCAAGATATTTCTTGAATTGGGGTGCGAGGGTTCTCACATCTATCCAGTTAATTGAACCAATTTCACTCCCTGGTTTTCCTTCTCCTCTAACCAATTCTTTGTAAACTGCCTCTGAAATTATAATCCTTTCGTAAAGATGCTTGAGGATTTCCAAAATGCCCAACGAGGAAAGGGCAATTAGTACTGTACTATCAGATACTACCAATCCTTTTTCACGCATTTTCTATGTCTTTCGCCAGTTCTTCCTTGGTAAGCTTGAAGATAGAAACCTTATGTTCACCCAATACCTTTATGAAATCTACCTTATCCACACCAGCAAGTTTAGCAGCCTTACCTAGGGAAAGCCTATTGAGTTCATAGAGTTTCACTGCAGCTAATATCTTAACCTCCTGTAAGAAATGTTTTTCATCCTCCTTTAAAGATATAAGGATTTCCTCAGGATATTCGAGTGTTCCTTCTTTTATCTTCATAATTCACCTCCCTCTTCTAACCTTCAACCTCTATTTCCTTGCCGTCAATTGATTATTTGTCCATTCGATCCCCTTTTCTTGTAAAATCCTTTTGCCTTCCCCTATAGGATCTAAACCTATTAATTCCATGTCACAGTCCACCATAATCCTAACCAACTCACTAAAAGTAACCTTTGGCTGCCAGCCTAACCTCTTCCTGGCCTTTGTGGGATCTGCGAGCAAAGATTCTACCTCTGTAGGTCTAAAATATCGTGGATCAATTTCCGCATATTTCGCCCAGTCTAATTTAACATATGTAAAAGCCTCCTCTAAAAACTCCTTTACCGAGTGCGTTTCTCCGGTTCCAATCACGTAGTCTTCAGGTTTGCCTTGCTGTAAGATAAGCCACATGGTTTCTACATATTCAGGGGCAAAACCCCAGTCTCTCTTTGCCTCCAGATTCCCTAGATATATCTTCTCCTGTTTTCCAGCTACAATATGGGCAATCCCTCTAGTTATCTTTCTAGTAACGAATGTCTCCCCACGCCTTGGGGATTCATGATTGAAGAGTATTCCATTGCAGGCAAACATATTGTAGGCTTCTCGATAATTCCTTACCATCCAGTAAGCATAGACTTTTGCAGCACCATACGGGCTTCGCGGTCTGAAGGGTGTTTCTTCATTCTGAGGAGGTGGTGTATCTCCAAACATTTCGCTACTGCTTGCCTGGTAAAACTTGGTCTTAATTCCACTTCTTCTTATTGCTTCTAATAATCGAGTGGTACCAATACCCGTAACATCTCCGGTAAATTCCGGCATGTCGAAGCTGACTCGAACATGGCTCTGTGCGGCTAAATGGTAGATCTCATCCGGTTGAATATTGTAAATGAGATTGGTCAATTGTCCTGAATCGGTAATATCGCCATAATGAAGAAAAAGCTTTGCTTTAGAGTCATGGGGGTCGGCATATATATGGTCTATTCTCTCGGTATTAAAGGTGCTTGCCCGGCGAATCAATCCATGGACTTCATAGCCCTTCTCTAACAGAAACTCAGCAAGGTAACTGCCATCCTGGCCGGTGATGCCGGTGATTAATGCTTTTTTCATCTAAAACCTCGCTAAAGAATTCTACGCAAAAGGTCCGCAAAGAACGCAAAATTAGAAATCATGAACCACTCTTTTGATCTCAAGTTTGCAAAACGCCAAGTACGCAAAAGGTAATAACCGCAAAAGCCGCTAAATTAGAAGTCATGAACAACTCTCTTGATCTCCAGCCGACTCCGACCAAAGTTTAAGATTAAACCGAGTTTCTTATCAGCAGTTTTTAAATATGAGATGACCTGATCTCTGTGAATCGGGATAATTTTGGTACAGGCTTTGATTTCAAGGATGACCTCGCCATTTACGAGTAAATCGATGCGCTGGTTTCCAAGACCAAGTCCATTATAATCTACACGCACAATTCTTTGTTTCTCATATCCGATCCCGGATTTTTCAAATTCTCTTAACAGAGCCTCTTCGTATATCTTTTCTTGGAATCCCGGGCCCAGCTTCTTATGAATATCGATAGCAATTCCAATGATGCGGTGGCTTAGATCATTTAATTCGTCTGCGGGCTTTCCGGAAAACATTTTGCGCCTTTTGCTTAACCATTTTGTTAACGGCCATAATCATCTTCGAAGCGTTCGATGTCGTCTTCTTCTACATAGTCACCGTTTTGAACTTCAATGATTTGAAGCGGCGTTTCTCCAGGATTTTCGAGCCGATGAAGGGTCGATTTGGGCACATAAGCGGATTCGTTCTCGTGGATGATGATCTCTTGATCTCCGATCGAAACCTTCGCCGTTCCCTTGACCACGACCCAGTGCTCGGACCGGTGGGCGTGGGTCTGGAGGCTGAGCTTTTCAGCCGGGTTCACGACGACCCTCTTGATTTTATACCTCGGGCCCTGTTCCAGGATGGTGTAACTTCCCCAGGGGCGATAGGTGGTGACGTGCTCGGTGGCCTCTTTTCGTTGGCTATCCTTCAACCTATTCACAATCTCTTTGACTTTCCAGGTCTCCCCTTTCTTCGCAATCAAGACCGCATCATCCGTTTCAACTATGAGGCAATCTCTCAAGCCGATCGTTGAGATGAGTCTCTTGTTGCCAAAGATCAGACAGTTTTTCGTATCGATGGTCATTACATCGCCGATCGCCGCATTTCCATCTTCATCATGGGAGAGAAGGTCGTGCAGGGAATCCCAGGACCCGATATCGTTCCAGTAAAGGTCCAGAGGAAGCATGGCCACCCGGTCCGATTTCTCCATGAGGGCATAATCGATGGAGGTTTCAGGCATCCGGGCAAATTGTTGGGCCATCTCATCGAAACTCAATTCGAACATCTCACGAATCAGGGGAGTGTATTTCGCGAATTCCTCCACGATGGTCGAGATACTGAAGGCGAACATCCCCGAGTTCCAGTAGTAGTTGCCTTCTTTGAGGTATTGTCTCGCAGTAACCTCATCGGGTTTTTCAACGAATTTCTCCACCAGAAAACAATCTTTCTCGGATCGCAGGCTAAAGCCTGCGGCTACCACCTGCTGTCTACTTGCCTTTATATATCCATATCCCGTCTCGGGCCGATCCGGTTTGATGCCGAAGGTGACGAGACGACCCTTTTTCGCAACCTCTTCGGCCAGCCTCACATATTCTATAAAACGGTCGACGGGCTTGATCACATGGTCGGAGGGAAAAACAAAGAGGACCTCTTCTTTACACCCCAGTTTTTCCGTACAATATTTTACCCCGAGGGCGATCGCAGGGGCTGTATTTCGGCCCTCAGGCTCAAG
>JASEIE010000253.1 GCA_030024065.1 Thermodesulfobacteriota bacterium | reverse complement strand
CTTCTTCCCTTTCAGGGTCTGCCGGTAACGCCTCTCCGCCTCCCGGTGAGCTCTGCGCCTCCCTAAACCGCGGCACTCCTCACCACAATAAGCTTGCCCCCTCCAGCATCGCCGACATACGTAGAACCTTGCACCACACCAGCGGCAACAAACCTCAACCAAAAACAAAATAAAATAGCCTCCGACCTTGCAAACAGCCAGAAGCCATGATAAAAATAAGTAATCTCCTTGAGCTTCCGATTGTTTGCGGAGCTCTCCCTGAAGGCCCGAAGTCGCCGCTTCGGGCTTTCCTTTTTTATCCCTTCAAAAAAGCCAATATGACGATTGTTAATGAGATGAAAAGAAAAATAGCCCTCTTTCCCTCCGGAGGGCAAGGGGTGGGTCAAACATCCTGAGCATCTTATCGGTGGGTCAATTCTTTTGAGTAAAGGTGGGTCAGTTCAAATGAGCGTCAAAGGTAGAGCTTTAACCATTCTTTAACCTCTTTATTTGTGCATTTGTTATAGTATTCTCGGATTGAACTGGTTGTATTAGCACTCACAGCATTATGAAATCTAGCAGCTTCCTCTGGTTGTTCCTTAAAAAGACGCAGAATAAAAGTCCGAAATCCTTCAACTTTGCCTGTCCCGGGTGGACGTTTCGGCTCGTACTCATATACTCTTCTTTCATGTTTGTTTCTGTTCCTTAAAAGTTCCTCCGGCATGTAAAGGTTGACGATGAATTCTTCGAACGTTTCTCCAATTGTTCTCCAGGCTAGCGTTGGCGTTGGAGAGATTGCCCCGAATGCCGCCCCTTTCATTATTTCAACGTTTCTTGTAAAACGCTTTGTCCAAACTGCGGAATTGAGGAAGTCAAACTTTGTCTCTGAGCTCGGCGGAACATAATCGCGATCTCGATTAGACTCGTTTGGATATCTGTTTTTGATAGGTGCATACCGCATTGGATAGCTGTAAATTGCGCCGGAAGGGCTATTTGTCCCCCTTCCCCATGCCTCATTGAGCCTGATGTTAATTACCAATCTCTCATATAAATCCTTGGGAGTATCTTTCCAGTTGTAGAGCATATAATTGGAAAACTCTCTTATTCCATATTTTCGAGCGATCTCGAGTGCGCGCACATAAGTCTTCTTATCTTTCACGTGGTCGAAAGCCACCCTCATAGGTTTTATATTAAGTTTAGACAGCAAAGACATTGTTTTCTCATTTATGTGTCGGGCATCCAATCCTTGATTAAAGTCAATAACTCGTTGTCTCCTGGGTTTCATATTAGTAAATTGTCCTCTCCCATATCCAAGAATAATAAGGTCTTCAACGACCTGCTCTAATCGCGAGGACGCAAGAACGTTATTATCCATTAGTTTCAGTTTTGATTTATCCCCGTATTTGTTGCGTAGTTCTGAAATCACTCGCTTTATGTCTATATATTCGACATAAGAAGGCTCAATCTCAGGTACTCCACAATATTTGCAACTTCTTCGACATCCTCGAGTTGTATATGCAAAGTAAGTGTCATTTATTGCATACAAATTGTTATCTAAAACCTTATAATCTGGTGGTAGGAGGTCGATGTTTTCGTCTCCCTCAAGATCGATTTGATGAGGGGAGTTGAGTATGCCTATTATCGGAGTTATCCCTGTCTCATGGAATATTGCATCCGCCATAAGCGTAGCCATTGGACCACCAATAAAGAGATTATGTGGGTCTTTGACACTAAATTCATAGTATTTAATACTACTTCGTTAAGTCAAAAACGAAATCCATATTTTTCAAGGGTTTCCGGACTTCGTTAAAATTAGCCAACAATAAGCCTCAATAGCTTGAAAAATTTGGCATTTTTTAAATTTATCGCGTATCAATTTAACGTAGTAGTATTAATTGCCCAACAGTTTTCGCCCAATGGAAACCAAACATAGTAGTAATGTAAATTCTATCCCTAATCCGACCCCTAATCTTTTTATCCAGTCCTTTCACGAAGCAAACCTCATCCTCGCACTTCTAATGGAATGGAATGTAGCTATTTTCATAAGACCGAGTGAAGGGTTGCTATAATGGGCTGATATCTATGCCGAGTATTACGATGGGAATATCGAAGATAGACTTTAAATAGTGAAATTCTTTGAAGGCTTTTTCGAAATGTATCATTCCAGAATAAGTCTTCCGGCCTCTTCGTAAAGCCTTCTGTTTTCCGATCTCGCATAATACATTTGCAAATCCTAAAGTCGGGGTAATAAGAATCCCTAAATGGATCTGTTTTGAAAAATAAGAAAGCATGAACTTAATGTAATCCTGATAATAGACCCTTGCATTGCCAAATTCAACTTCAACCTGAACGGTCTTTTTCCTATAATCACATTTAAGATCAAGCTCAGGAATTACTTTCACTTCTTTTTGCCACTCATGTTCTGAGAACGCCTTTTCAATTTCCCGGTTGTAGAAGGTTTGGCCTTCATCTACCTTGAAGCTGATGCCGTTGATTATTTTTTCAATTTCAAAAAAAGATTCTTCTTCCTTTAGAGAGTCTCGATCTGTTTTGTGATACATGGAATCCGCAACATATAGATTCGCATTGTGTGACATATCAATTGTGATAGGGTTTAACCTGAAAACGTGGGGGGCTACTTTCTGAAATTCCAGGAATTCGCCGATTGAGCCCTTTCTTGTTTCAACGAAAATCTCATTCAGCCAATCCACGAAAGGGCCATGTGCTTTGTTAGTGTATTTAATCTGGACGTGCTTGCGAATGTTGTCTAATCTTCTGAGTACAACGTTCACTGATTGCTCATTGCTGTACAAAAGTGTTATCTCTTTTTTCTGTCCTGAATCAGGACTGTCGAAAACACTCTCGAAATTCTTATGGATGGTGATACCTTCTTTAAGCGTTGACTTACCGATAAGATGCTTGAAGGTCATGATATCCAAATAACCTCCAATTCCCCAAAGGGAAGATTTTCAAAACCATCTATAACATCCTCGATTTTCTCAAAGAGTTTTGACTTTACAGCAGGATTCCTTTGCTCTAATTGATCCAACGCTGCTTGAAAATTGTCATTTATAAGAGCCTCCATAGGCTGTTCGTCCTTAAGCATCACAGGAAGCTTACGTATATCTTCGCCTCGTCTCAATTTCCCCTCACCAAACCAATTGCAAAATTCCGTTGAAGAGAGCTCACCTTCCCTGACAAGCTTCCTCAGGTCTTTATTTTTTCTGAATTCAACAAAATAACTCAATTTGAGCCTTTATTAATCGCTCAAGAACCAAATAAGTTGGTTTGCCGCTACCGTGTAAAAGTAATAGCGGCAACCAAAACCCTGCCAAGCCTATAACGTTGGCTACTAACCACCATGCAGCAAAATGAAATGGTTGATCCTTAATTGATCTAATAGGTTCCAACAATTGCCTGATCAGAGTATTCATTGAATTTTGCTCCTTTAAGGAAAGCCTAGGGGGTTTGGAATATTGGACTTTCCAAAGCTTTTCCTGACCTCATTGGCTGCCCACCCCTTTCAATTGTTCTGGTGTTCGCTCCTGAAGCCATAGCTTGCAGACATTCTTCCAACCTATCTTGCGCCATTTCCGTAAAGCATAGAGCAAAGCGCGTAGCGCATAGCGTATCTTTCATCGTAAGGCGCGAGGCGTAAGGGGCGAAAAACAAAAAGCCCATCCCCGTCTTTATAAAAGCTTCGGATGGTTTGAACGAAACCACTTCTCCACTTCGTTCCTTAGATTTTCCGCCAGAGCAAACATCTCTTTTGCTTCTTGTTCAGATACCGCCCCCGCTCGTTCGTAGCCGCTAATGTTTCTTTTCTTTCGGAATTTATCTAATTGACTGATTAACCTCGCATCGGCTTTGATGGTGTAAGCAAGCGACTGAATCACACGGTAGTGATGGGCATCCCTTGCAGCACGATACCCCGCAGCAGACAGGGCGGCGGTCGCCGCTTGTAACGCAGCGTTATAAGCTATATTCAGTTGCCAGTCCGGACTGAGAACGGGCGTTTGGCACTGGGCCAGGTCACGGTCCGCCATTCCCAGCAGATCTGCAATCTCTTGGGAACTGGTCTTGTGCTCAACCAGCCAGCCGCTTTTTAGCCAATCTTGCAAGCTCACGTTTATCACCGAATAGGAAAAACATAGGTTTTTCCACGATGGTACTGAGGAAATGGTGACCTGCTGATAATTTTGATTGGAACTCGTCAACAGGATAGACTGTTGGATTGATCTCCCGATTAATGGTCTTCTGGGCCTGGTCAAGAGCTGAGACAATCTCAGCAAATGTTACTTTACCCACGACCAAGAGGTCTACGTCGCTACCCCTGTGTTCTTCGCTCCGAGCAATGGATCCATAAATGCCGGCAATACGAATGTGATCGGCTAAGGGGGCCAGGGCAGCCTGCACAATGGCTGCTATGCCAACTGTCTTGATCACCAGGGCCTTGAGTTCTCCAAATACAGGGCACTGAGGATTCGCCTGATAATAAACCTGCCGACCACGGACGATGCGCTGAGTAATTCCAGCATCTGAAAGCAGTTTTAATTCCCTCTGCACTGCACCCAGTCCGACTCCGGCGACACGAACGATTTGGCGCAGATAAAAAGCTTCGTCCACATGGCTGTAGAGTAAAGAGAGAACCGCTCGGCGGGTCTTGCCAAACAGGGTCTGAGAGATGTCCTCTTTGTAAGGGGCCGTACTCATTTCGGGTACGATTGTACCTCTTTTAGGTACGATTTTCAAGGTCATCTTTTAAGACTCATTCTATTAGACTCAATCTGACTACCTTGTACAAAGATGGGGACATTGGTTCAAATGCAACTTCATCCCATCCCACCGAAATGAACTCCACCCTCCCCTTTTAATTGCTCCGGAGTTCTTTCTTCCAGCCACAATTTACAGACATTCTTCCAACCTATCCTGCGCCATTTTCGTAAAGCATAGAGCAAAGCGCCTGCCTACCGGCAGGCAGGCATAGAGCATAGCGTAAATACTCACCCCTTCTTTCCGGGCCGTTTTTAAATCTTCAAGAGATGCAATCGCTGGCATGAGTTTCTCCCATAAAAACGTGACCGTGTCCGTGGTTCGTGTCCGTGACTGTAAATAAAAGTAAAGCGCAAGGCGATATTCGTAACACCTAACTTTTCCTCTTCATTCTTGTGATATAAGGAACTTTAGCTTCCTCAACAAGGAATCCAATTGGGCGCTTCTTGGATTCCGGTGGTTTCATCAATTCCCTAATAGCATCAAAAACCACCTTGAACTGAGCATCGTATTTCCTTTCGAGAGTATCCAGTTTCCGCGCTAAATCAGCATGAGACGCAAGCAGCCTTCGGAGTCGAACGAAAGCTCGCATGATTTCAATGTTCACCTAAATGGCGCGTTTGCTCCGAAGGACACTGGAGAGCATAGCCACGCCCTGTTCCGTGAAGGCATAAGGAGAATACCGACGTCCTCCCCACTTACTTGAGGTGCCAAAATGGTACCTCAAGCTTTCAGACTCCTCCTCGTTAAGTTGGATCATAAAGTCGTCTGGAAAACGCGGTATGTTTCTCTTTACTGCTCGGATCAGTTGCTTCGTTTCAACGCCGTAAAGTGCGGCTAAGTCAGCGTCAAGAATAACCTTATGACCACGAATCAACAGTATCGATCGTTCGATGCGTTCAACAGGAATCAAAGATCTGTCTTTTGATGGTTTAACATTCATTAACTCTCCTCACCTTTCAGTTGCCCAGTGACCGCTGCGCTCAAGGAGCACTCCGTTTGAAGAGCGGCCTTGCCT
>JASEIE010000252.1 GCA_030024065.1 Thermodesulfobacteriota bacterium | reverse complement strand
TTATAGATATAACAGATTCCATTTTCATTGTCCAGAAAAAACTAACGCTGTAGTATTAAACCACTCTCTCAAACAATGGCTCTTCTCTAATATCCTCTCCTCCCGCCCAATTACACCTCGAGCGATCTCAGCCTGCAAAAATCCTGGGGGACCCCAAAATCTTTCAGAGGTTATATGATAGAAAGCCCCCTCATGTTCAATCCGCAACTGCCGTGCCATATGCCCAACCTACCACATTTCCCCACCCGAATAAAGTGTATAATTTAGCTTTGACCCCATATTTTTTTGACCATTTAAAGTCATCTTTCGACCCCTTCCTCTTTTCGGGATGAACTCGCCAGGAACTGCTTCAATGTTGATTCTTCCACTCCTGATATCCTTGAGATGATAGAAAGGCTTGGGAAGACCCACTGGCTCTCGCTCTCTGCCAGCAATGTCCCCTCTGCAGAAAGAATGGCAGCCTGGACCGCGCCATTTTTCTCGTCGCAGTTAAGGATTTTTCCCTCTGCCATTATCTCCGTGTTCGTGGGCACGGGTTTTAGATAACGAATCCGAATCTCTTGAGTAATTCCGAATTTGCCGAGACGGGAGATGATCGTCCACGCTGACACCTCGTCCAGAAGGGTGGCAATGATGCCGCCGTGTGCCAGCCCATCAAACCCACAGAAGTGATCAGGGATCATGCACCGGGTGAAGCATCCCTGTTCTGAAACCGAAAAACGGAGTTGCAAACCCTGGACATTTTTTCGAGAACAGCCGAAGCAATGACCTTCCCAAGAGTTCATGATTTCTTCTTCGTTCAAATTGGATTACCTCCGACTTGTGAAATTTGTCAAATTGGAGCAAAAATCCCTCCCGTCCTCCCCTGGCTACCGCAGGCAGGCTTTCCTAAAGGGAGGAAAAAGAAAGATAGAATGAAGGCTTTGGATGTTTCACGTGAAACACCTAAAATCCCTCCCAACCTCCCCTGCCTACCGGCAGGCAGGCTTTACCCTCCGGGTCAGAGACCCCGCCTACCGGCAGGCAGGCGCTCTGGGTCGGAGACCAAAGAGGGGAGTTTTAGTTCCTTTTTAAAGAGGGAATCACTTGCCGATGCAGAACTGTTCGAAGATGCGGTTAAGAACTTCTTCGGTCGTTGTCTCCCCCACCATCTCTCCAATGGCATCGAGGGTTGCCCGTATTTCAAAGGCAATAAGCACAAGCGATGCCTCCTCTTCCAGTCCTTTCAATGCATTCGAAAGATTTCCCTTCGCCTGTGAAAGAGCGGCCTTATGACGGATATTGGCAACGATCAGATGTTCTGGCGTCGTTCTTATCTCTCTGTGAATTAAAGAATGATAAATGGCCTTCTTCAGATCATCGATCCCCTCTTTTTTCAATGCTGAAATGGAAACCACCGGATCTCCCGGATGCTGTTTCATTACCTCTTCTAAGGAAATCTTGAGAGGAAGGTCTTTCTTGTTTACAATGACCACCTTTTTTTTCTCTTTGACCTCTCGAAAGATTTCCTCATCATCTTCATCCAGCCTCCGGCTTCCATCCAGCATTAAAAGGACAATATCAGCGTCTGCCACCCGCTCCCTCGCCCTCCTGACACCTTCCTGCTCAATCGAATCCTTGGCTTTTCTCAACCCAGCCGTATCCATCAGGCGGACTGGAATACCATGAATATTTAAAACCTCTTCAATCACATCTCTTGTCGTCCCGGGAATCGGAGTGACAATGGCCCTCTCCTGTTTTAATAACACATTGAGAAGGCTCGACTTTCCAACATTGGTCTTTCCAACGATCGCGCAGGAGATCCCTTCCCGAAATACCCTTCCCTCTTCGTAGGAAGAAATCCATTCTTCCATTTTTTGAACCATTCTCAGGAGATCTTTTGTCGCTGCCCCAAAGGCAATCGGCTCGATCTCCTCCTCTGGAAAATCGATATGAGCTTCAATAAGAGCCAAGTGTTCGATGAGTCTCTCTCTGATGGAGGCCATTTCTCTATAAAGGACTCCTCTCAACTGTTGACCCGCAATCTCAAGGCTGTCCACGGTTTTGGCCTTAATCAGATCGATCACAGCTTCGGCCTGAGTGAGATCGATTCTGCCATTGAGAAAAGCCCTTTTCGTGAATTCCCCTGGCTGGGCCATCCTGGCCCCCTGCTCCAGCACCAGCTCTAACACCCTCTGGATATTCAAGTATCCCCCATGGCAATGAATCTCCACAATATCCTCTCGGGTATAGGTCTTTGGAGCCTTCATCAGGACGATGAGGACTTCATCAACGGGATGGCCATTCCCCGGATCGATGATCTCTCCGTAATGAAACTGGTGGGAAATAAAGGAGAATGGGTCTCTTTTCGGCCTGAAGAGCCGCCTGGCAATGGATTCTGCCCTGGGGCCACTCATGCGGACGATACCGATTCCACTTTCTCCGAAAGGGGTTGAAATGGCGGCAATCGTCTCTTCTTCTTCGGGTAAAATATTTTTGGAAGAATCCTTCATAACGGGAGCATCACCCTCTAACCATGAAAATACTCCGGGGGCTTGGGTTACGGTTACGAGGCCCGTTTAGATTAATAGTCAAACGGTTACGGGTGGCGACGCTCGTATCGAAGCAAGAGGCTTGAAATTAGAAGCTCGAAATATCCAGTCTCATCAGACGAGCCTCGATACGAGCTTCGACAACGACAAACGTAGCCTATTATTAGCGATACAGGTATCCTTACCGTTACCGTTGAACAAAACCCTTATTTTCTATGCGATCGGGGTAATCTGGTTCAAGGGGTTTGACTCTTCGGAATGATCCTGACTCTCTTCATCTCCCCCTCCCCGAGGCTTTCTGTCTCAAGGAAAAGGTCTTCCTTTAGAGCCATATGAATGATCCTTCGATCATGGGGATTGAGGGGGCCGACCGTAAAGGGCTTTCCCGACCGTTTCACCCTCTCTCCCAAACGGGTGGCCATCTTCGATAATGAATCGGCCCTTTTCACCTTATAATGGTTTATGTCGAGATAGACTCTCACGGCTTCCTTCAACTGTTTATTGACCATCCGGTTGATCAGAAACTGAAGGGAGTCCAGGGTCCGACCATGCTTTCCTATAAGAATTCCTTCCTTATCGCCTGCGACATCGAGATAGAGGTCTCCTCCTCTCAAGGAGGCCTCCGCCTCGGCCTTAACCCCCATCCGCTCCAGCAATCCCATCAACAGTTGCCTGGCAATCTCGACACTCTCTTCTCTCAATTCTTGAACCTCAATTTTTGTTCATATAATATTGATGGGCGATCGATAAGACATTGGTGACCAGCCAGTATAAGACGAGACCGGAGGGAAAACTGAGGAAGAGGAATGTGAACATAATCGGCATCAGCATGAAAAGCTTGGCTTGGGCTGGATCGGCTACCGTAGGGGTCATTTTCTGCTGAAGGACCATGGTGGCGCCCATAATGATGGGCGTGATGTAAATGGGATCTTTTGCAGAGAGATCCATGATCCAGAGGAGAAAAGGGGCATGCCTCATCTCAATCGTATTCTGGAGGGCATTGTAGAGGGCAATGAAGACTGGTATCTGGATCAACATGGGAAGGCAGCCGCTCATGGGGTTGATCTTTCTTCTTTTGTAGAGGAGCATGGTCTCCTGCTGAAGCCTTGCCTTGTCGTTCTTGTATTGCTCTTTGAGGCGGGCCATCTCCGGCCCGACCTTCTGCATCTCCTTCATCGACTTGAAACTGATCTGTGTCAGGGGCAAAAAGATGATCTTGATCAAAATGCTGAGGATGATGATATCGATGCCGAAATTCTTCGTGACACCATGGGTCAGTTTCAAAAACCAGAGCAGCGGTTTGGCAATGATCGTAAAGAAGCCAAAATCGATCAGGCCCTCCGCCCCTACGCCCAGCTCTTTCAGGGTACCTATCTCCTTGGGCCCCAGATAGATCCGATACGCCATCCGTACGGCCCCTTGGGGCGGTACGGAGAAGGGAGAGGCGGTCAAAAGGGCTTTCAAAATATTCTTATCATCCCCTTTCACGCTCAGGATAACATTCTTTTCTGAGGAGGGTGGAACAATAATGGTAGTGAAATACTCTCCCTCAAAGGCATACCATCCGATAGCTCCCTGGTCTGAGGATTCGAAGGGTTCGATCTTTCTCTTTGGCGATCCACAACCCGGGGTGCAACCCGATGCACCCACCCCTCCAAGATCCGTCCTCTCCACCTTCTGGTTCTTCAAAAATGCATACTTCAAACCAAAATCTTTATTTCCCTCGTCGGCAAACTTCTCCAGCTCAACCTTTCCGACCCATTCCAGTCCCAGCTGGGTAGTGATCTCCTTTGAGGTTTTGTTCTGAATCTCTACTTCCAGATCGATGGCGTTATTTTCCGATGTAAATCTATATTTCTTAAATATTATCAATTCGTTATCTAAGACTTTCGAAAAGGTAACCTCCCCCTTCTCCCCGGCCTTTAACAACCGAAGCTTCTCTTTATCAACCTCCCACCCTCCATTGCCGGAGGAGGGATGAAAGACCAGTCCCAAGGGGAGCCCTTCCCCCTCGTTCGTATTCACCAGATCGAGGGGCTCCGGCTTCTTCGGCTCCTCTGCTTTGCCGCCAAAGAGGTTCTTGAAGAACCGGGTCAAACTTATTGTGAGAGAGGACTCTTTCACCCGGTCTTCATACTGCTCCAGTTTAAAATGTTTCAGCCTCGCACCTTCGGAGGTGAAGATAGCCAGGTAGTTACTGGTCTCAATGGAGGTCTCCTTTTTTATATGGACTTTGGGTCTGGAAACAGCCTCCCCCTCCTTTAAAGGCTTTGTCTCTCTCTTTTCCGGGGGGACAACTTCTTCCTTTCTGACCTCCTTTTTTGACGGGTCATCCGAAGGTTGGGGAAAGAACTTTGACTGGATGATCCCCCAAAAGAAAATAACTGCAAAAGTCAATATTATCGCTAAGATAGCATTTTTGTTCATAAGTGTATTGCCCTAAATTTCCTTCCTAAAGATTTTTGGTGGTTTCAGGAACCGGATCGTATCCGCCAGGACTGAAAGGATGGCATTTGATGAGCCTCTTCAGGGTAAGCTTGATCCCTCCCAGCGTTCCGAAACGCTCAATCGATTCTAAGGCATAGGATGAACAGGACGGGAAAAACCGACAGCAGGGTCCAAGGAGGAGTGAGAGGGTATGTTGATAGATATGGAGCAGGGTGAATAGGGCTCTTTTTAGAACCTGATGAACCGCCTTCTCTCTCATATTAAGACCCGTCTTAATTCCTCTTCTGTCTCCCTGTATCGATCAGGAAGGCTCCCTTTTTTAACAAGGATGATCATATCAAATGATCCCTTAATCTGATGCTTATGGAGGCGAAAGAATTCTCGAAGATACCGTTTCATTCTGTTGCGGAGGGTCGCCGGGCCGATTTCCTTCTTCACCACAATGCCCAATCGATGAGACCCTCTCTCATTTTCCCGGAGAAAAAAGATAAAATTCTTTGAGGCGAGTCTCCTTCCCGATTTCATCACCTGCCTGAAGTCCTGGGGAAGGGTGATCCTCTCCCTTTTGGTGAATCTGAATGAACCTTTCACTAAACGGTCAGCCTTTTCCTCCCCTTCGCTCTCCGCCGCTTGAGGACATTCCGGCCGCTCTTGGTACTATTCCTTTCTAAGAAACCATGGGTCCTCTTCCTTCTGATATTGCTTGGCTGATAAGTCCTTTTCATTGAAACCCTCTTTTAAGTGTCTTATTTTTGATATAATTAAACTTTTTGAATAAACCATATTTTTTTTCAATTGTCAAGACCGCCCGAAATTCTGTCATTTAAAGTTGAAAAGTGCACTGTTTTTAATGAATTTAAACTTGAAAAGTG
>JASEIE010000251.1 GCA_030024065.1 Thermodesulfobacteriota bacterium | reverse complement strand
ATTAATTCCGGCGGGGTTTAATGCCCCGCTGGAATTTCTAACGGGGTTTACTGCAGCCTTTTTAACGTCCTATCGGGAGTGACGCCAAATCCGCGTATTTTCACATCCCTCTAAGGTTTCAATTAATCCTTTTCAGTTTTTTGAAGCTTGGTCTCCCATCAGAAGGATGGCCAGGAGAGCAGCGATCAATGCCATGAAGGCGCCGAAGGAGAAAGCCCATTGGACTCCAACCGCCTTCCAGAGAAATCCCATCAGGAGGCTTGCCGGAAGGGCCGCCATTCCGATGAAGAAGTGGTAGGCTCCATAAGCCGTTCCTCTCTTCGACACATCCACTAAATCCGCAACCCATGCCCGTTCCGTTCCTCCGGAGAGACCGTAAAAAAGGCCGTAAACGATGAATAGAAGCCAGACCTGGTAACCATTTGATGCATGAGCAAATCCCAGGTAGACCAGACCATAGATGGTCCAGGCAAGGATCATCACCTTTCTTCGACCGATTCGATCCGAGAGGGCGCCTCCGGGGACGGAGAAGATCGTTTTCGAGAGGTGGAAGAGAGACCAGAGGATGGGGATCGATACGATATCGATCCCCAGGTCCTTTGCCCGAAGAAGGAGAAAGGCATCGCTCGAGTTTCCAAGGGTGAAGAGTGTGACGATGAAGAGGAAATACTTAAACTTCCTATCCCATGTCTTCCAATGGAGCTTGAAGGGAGAGGAGGAGGATGCCGGATCCCCTTTCACCTCGCTCACCCCTCGATAAAGGATGAAGAGACAGAAGATCGCAGGGATGAAGGCGAGGATAAAGATCACCCTGAGGTCCTCCGTGAAGACCGCCATCAGCAGGGAGGCGATGAGAGGCCCTGTCATGGCGCCAGCATGATCCATTGCCCTCTGAAAACCGAAGGCCTTACCCCGTTCCTCATCGCTGCAGGACTGGGAAAGCAGGGCATCTCTCGGAGAGGCCCTCATCCCTTTTCCCACGCGATCAAAAAACCGGAGGAAGAGGACATGATAGGCAGAGGTGGCCAATCCCATAAAGGGTCGGGTGATGGAGGCGAGAGAGTATCCCAGGAGAATGATCCCTTTCCTTTTCTGAAAGCGGTCGGAGAACCAGCCGGAGAAGAGCTTGAGGAAACTTGAAATACTTTCAGCGATCCCTTCGATGAGACCGACAAAGAGGACTCCTGCTCCCAGGACCGAAGTGATAAAGAGAGGCAGGAGGGGATAGATCATCTCACTTGAGATGTCGTTAAACAGGCTGACCCATCCCAGGTTTCGAACATTCTTCGAAAATCCGAGAAAGTTTTTTAGATTCATTGAATGCCTCAATGAATGCCTCAATCGCTATTTAAGTAATTGCATCAACAATACTGGATTCCTGCTTCCGCAGGAATGACGACTATCGCCCAATGAATGAAAATGTCATTCCCGTGAAAACGGGAATCCAGAAGGGTTTATCTTTTAAAATAGTATTAAGACTCGCTCAATTTAGGTTTCATAGATCTTCAAAATCTCATCACGGGCAAGGTGTTTCAGCTCTTTTCGCTTCTTTCCTTCCGATGCCAGCGCCCTTGCCGGCCCTCGCTTCACCCTGCCAATGACCCGAATGGGGATGGGAACCCTTTGAAATGCTTTTTGAAGGGCCGGAAGGTCTTTGGGAGAGAGGGTCAGAAGCAATGATCCTGACGCAATCGTTCCCAGAGGGTCGATGCCAAATTCGCCGCACAGGATTCTGGACTCTTCATAGATGAAGGCTTTCTCCAAATCAACTTCAAACTCCTTCTCAGAGGCGAGTGCCATCTCAACGATTCCATTGATCAGTCCTCCCTCGGTAGGGTCATGCATCGAATGGACTGTCGCAGAACGACAAGCGATCTGAGCAGCTTGAAGGACATCGATCCCCGGCTCAAAGATGAAAGACTTAGCATTTCTTATTAAAGAAGGGGAGAAGCCCTTTGCTAAAAGTTCCTTTTCTTTCTCCCTTGCGATGATCGAAGTCCCCTCAATGCAGACCCCTTTGATCAGAAGGAGGAAATCTCCGGACTTTGCTCCGCTCGTTTTGACCAGTTTCTCTTTCTTAACCTCTCCGATCATATGGCCTGAGAGGATGATCCTCTCCAATCCAGGCGTGATTTCCGTGTGGCCTCCGATGAAGGAGATGTTGAAACGATGGCAGGCATCGTGGATCTGGCGAAAAACCTTATGGATGAGTTTTTGATCCGATCCCTCTTCAGGAAAGAGGAGGGTGGCCAGGAAATATTTCGGAGTCGCCCCTCTTGTTGCGATGTCATTGATATTGACCACGACCCCGTAATATCCGATCTCTTCCGTTGTAAAGGTGATGGGGTCAGAGGTGATGACCCAGTAATGGGTCATCTCTTTTCCGAGATCGATGACCGCCGCATCCTCACCGATCTTTGGCCCGACGATAACGGTGGGATCGATGATAGAATATCTCTTTAAAACCTTCTTGAGAAGATCGACATCCAGTTTCCCGGATTTCATAGATTTATCCATTCACCTCTCCCTCGACCCCCTCACCCCCGCCCTCTCCCCTGCCTTCGCCGAAACGCTTCGTGCAGGCAGGCACCAGGGGAGAGGGTGCAATGGAGGTTATTTTCTGGGAAGATTTAAACAGATTTCGATGAGGCGTGCAAGGGATGAATTCATCCAGATCAGAAATATAAGAGCCCTGGGCCGTTGTCCCAGGGCTCTTATATCTTTGAGTCATGATACCTTCAGGAGCCAATTTTGACGGTTGATAAAGCCTTCTCCATGAGCAACTCATAGATGCTTTTTTTCCCGAGGACAGGCTCCTTTTTCTTCTGGCTCCACACGGTTTCGGGTCGGCTCTGGACCATGAAGATATTGAAGGGGAAGGGCTTCTGTTTGTCAATGGCCCATTCGATGTCCTGTGGACAGCCGTAATACTCCTCGATCCTTCTTGCATATCTTGTCAGCTCCAGGACCTCATCGTCCTCAATACACTGGATCTCTCGACGGTCGGGGGGGATGTCAGAATGGACAACCTCTCTTCTCCTGGCGTCGTAGATGCATTCCACCCCTTTCAAAGAGATGCTTCTTTCAATACCCATGGTGACCTTATCCACCACAAACTTATCCGGATTACAGAGTCCTGCAACGACCGTTTCTCCCAGCCCCCAATTCCCCTCGATCACGACCTTTGACGGATCGCCATTGAGGGGGTTGAGGGTGAACATCACACCCGCTGCCCTGGCATCGACGATCTTCTGGACACCAACACTGATCAAAACCTTTTCGTTGGGGAAGCCCATCTTTGCCCGGTAAGATATGGCTCTTGGTGTAAAGAGGCTCGACATACATAATTTGATCTTTTCCAAAACCTCCTCATGGCCCTGCACCCAGAGAAAGGTGTCCTGCTGTCCTGCGAAGCTGGCTCCGGGGAGGTCCTCCGCCGTGGCGCTGGAACGGACGGCAACGGGAAGATCGGGAACATCGAAGACTTTAGCCAGGGCTTCGTAGTTAAAGCGTATCTCCTCTTCCACCTTCTTGGAAAATCGGGTTTGGGCCATTACGTGCCTGATCATCGTGCTCGCTTCATCCAGGGAAGCGACATTCTGAAGATCGATCCTTGAAAGGATTTGCTCGATTTTAGCTTGGAGACTCCCTGTGATAAATTCAAGATAGGCCTCGGTGGTGACCGAAAAACCAGGAGGAACCGGGATACCGGCCCGGATCAACTCGCCCAGGCTGGCATTCTTGCCTCCGACCAGAGCGAGGGCTTCCTTCCCGGCCCTATCAAACCATAACGTGTAAGGCATGATGAACTCCGATTGTTGATTGCGGATTGCGGAATGCGGAATGATCAGGGCTAAAGCCCTGAGTTACGTAACTCAGCCCTTCAGGGCTGAATTCCGCATTCCACATTCCGAATTCCGAAATTCTTAGGCTCGCTTCAATATTTTTACTATTCCTGTATTTCCATCCACCTTCACCGTATCGCCTGTCTTGAGCACGGAGGTAGCCATTCCTGTTCCGGTGACGGACGGGACTCCATACTCTCTACAGACAATAGCGGCATGGCAGGTCAGACCGCCGATGTCCGTGATGGAGGCTTTGATCTTGGTGAAGATAGGAGCCCAGGCAGGGTTGGTCGTCGGGCAAACCAATATTTCACCCTGTTCAATCTTGGTGATCTCTTCAAGAAGTTTCACCACCCTGACCTTCCCTTCCACGACTCCGGCAGATGAGGCAAACCCCTTCAATTCGGTTACATCTTTTGGAACCACACCCATCCACTTGAGCCATTCTTCAACCTTCTCTGTGGTAATGCCCCAGAGCATGACGGTAAAGGGCTCTGCGACTACTTCAGGTATCGTTCCCAGCGCAGGCGATGGGCTCCATTTCTTTGCCGCTTCGAGTATCTTCTTTCTCTTCTCTGCTTTGGCCTGGCAGTATTGGTAATTGGAGGGCACACCTTCACCCAGCGCCCATGTCGTCACCAGATCTTCTAAGATATAGGGGACTTCAAACCGGTTGAAGAGATAAATATCATCCACTCCCTTCAGCATGCCATACTTCACCAGGAGTTGACCGAACTCTCTCACCTTCTGAAACCAAATCGTGTGGAACCAGTGTTCCACCCAGAAGAGATGGTCCTCGGCATACTTATAGATCGTCCGGACCGCTTTATAAACATCATCAAATGACTTTCTGTCTTCATCCGTCTTAATCAGTTTTCGATATTCTTCAGCCAGTTCTGCTCTTGACTTGTCAATGTTTGTAAGATCCCTTTCGATCTTCTCTCCCCTTTCGACTCTCTCAATGTATCCTTTCAAATATCCGAAGGGGATCTCCGGTTTGGTGATCCAGCTTCCCTCGTAATGGAACCATCCGCTCCCGCAGGAAACATAGAACCATGGGTCCTTCGATTTTTCAAACTCTACCAACCAGTCACTCCCTTCGGCCGTCTTTTTCAATGCTGCCATCTTGTCTTGAGGAGAGGCATCGCCTTTCAATACCTTTGCAACTTCTTTGATCGGGGCTGCCAGGCGGGCCAGTCTGCAGAGTTCCTCCTCCGGTCGAAACATCTCAACCCATGCCCCAGCCACCAGTTTACCGATGATGCTCTCGCTGAGCCCGGGGAAGAGCTTTCGACAGGTATCTGAAAACATCAGATAGGCAAGATAGGCAAGGTTCAGGTATTGAAAATGGTACTGCCACCCCTTAATCATGGTATTGACCAGCCGGTCCCAGGCATCCATGACCTCAAAAGAGGTGTAATAGCCCTTCGGTTCCGGAATGACGGTCTCATCGGGCTCAAATTTCGGTAATTCCTGCGGGACCTTGATGCTATTCATCTCTTCGCCCAGGGCCTTGAATTTCTTTAACCACACCCCCCAGAGGTCATCATAATGTTCGAATACATAGAACACACGTTTCTGGAAGAGAGCAGCCTTCTCCCCTATGATCGCATCAGGAGGAGGCGCAACCGGGGTGATGAACATGTAACAGCCCACCATTCTCTGGGCAATTCCCTGTGCGGGCGGTATGCAAAATACTCTTGTCGTATATTGAGAAAGGGAAATTTGCCATGCCTCGTGAAATATGAGATCGAGCGGATACATGACCTCCGGGGCATGGATTTTATCATGAAACCAGAAGTGCTTCTCTTCCCACTCCTTTCTCTCTTTGCTAAAGATGTAGTTTGGTGGGTACATCTCCTCCCACCCTTCCAATTCTTTCGGATACTCTACCTCCAACGGCATTGGGAAACCTTTTTTTTCTGCCATGTTTACCCCTCCTTTTTAAGATGTGCTGATTGGAAGACGACCTTCTGACCTTAGCCTCCTTTTGAAAATTTCTTCTCCTCACC
>JASEIE010000250.1 GCA_030024065.1 Thermodesulfobacteriota bacterium | reverse complement strand
CGGTGTGATCCGTATGACATTCCCGTATAGGCCGCCTCGGCCGATGAGAAGCCCTTCTTTCTTTGTCCCTTCAAAGATCTCATTGACCAGATCCGGAGCCGGCTCCTTTCCCTCCTTGACGATTTCCAGTCCCTGAATTAAACCCATTCCCCGGACCTCACCGATGATTTGGAACTTCTCTTTCAGCCCTTCTAATCGGTCTCTTAAAAATTGACCCATCTTCTCGGCATTCTGAACCAGTCCTCTCTTCTCAATGGCCTCGATGGTGGCCAGGACGGTTGTCGCTGTAACAGGATTACCACCAAAAGTGGAGAGATGGGAGCCTTTTAGGGCATCTGCCACCTCGGGAGTGGCGATGGTGATTCCAACAGGGGAGCCATTGGCCGCTCCTTTGGCCATGACCATGATATCCGGCTCCACCCCCCAGTGTTCGATTCCGAACATCCTTCCACCGGTTCTTCCCCAGCCCGTCTGAACCTCATCGCAGATGAAGAGTCCTCCGAAACTTTTCACAATGGAGACGACCTCTCTGAAATATTCCTTTGGCGGAGTGATAAAACCTCCCACGCCCTGAATGGGTTCCGCGATAAAGGCCGCAGGCCGGCCCGAGGTCGTGGTTTCGATCAGTTCCTTCACATCCTTCGCACACTCGAGATCGCAATCGGGATACTCCCTTCCGAAGGCGCATCTGAAGCAGTAGGCATTATGGGCATGTTTGATCCCCGGGACGGAGCTTCCTCCAAGACGCCATTTTTGATGTCCGGTAATGTTCATCGCCAGAAGGGACGATCCACTGTAGCAATGCCGAAGGGCAATGACTTCATTGCTTTTCGTATAAAGCTGGGCGATGAGGACAGCGGTCTCAACGGCCTCGGTCCCACTGCTGGTGAAGAAGGACTTCTGCAATCTCCCCGGAGTGATCTGCGCCAGTTTCTCCGCAAGGGAGATGGCGGGAAGGGTGGGATAAAGGGTTGAGGTATGCTGAAGCCTCCTCATCTGCTCACAGGTCTTTTCTGTGATCTCCTCGTCACAATGGCCCACGCTGATCGTGACGATCCCCCCGAAAAAATCGAGATACTCCTTTCCATCGATGTCATAGAGATACTTTCCCTTGCCTCGGTCAAAAATAACAGGCTCCTGATAGTAATGGTTCACACAGGGAACCAAATATTTTTTATGCTTCTCATAGATTTCGTTCTTTTCCATTTATCTTCCTTCCACTAAATTGATAAGGCAGATTATATCTGATAATTCTCGAAAAATAAACAATAGGAGCTTAGAAAAAAGCTTAGAAAAAATATTTGACATATTTCCCAGTTATGATAATTTGGAAATAAGAATATTTTTCATAGATCCCTCTTCCATAAACTTCAACAAGGGATGGAAGGCATAATATGATGACCAGAACTCACATTTCAAATGATCCATATGGTCGCATAACCGTCTCCTTTTCATACAATCATTTTCTTGTTTCAAAAGTTAAGACCATTGATGGCCGCAGATGGCATCCTCCAGAAAAACTTTGGGGCTTTCCTAATAGGGGTTTGCTGGTACCCAGGGGTTGTATAAACCTCCCTGTGTACCCGGGCAAACTGGTTCGTCTATACCGCCAATTTTAGGGGTATATTCGTACCTTATTTTGGATATAAACGAGTTTGGCTGCTATTGCGGCTTTTGATGATTATAAACTCGAAGTGAATAAGAGGCTTTATGCAGAATAACATAATCAATAGTACTTCACTTGTCAATTTTGTTTTCGGAAAGGAGTTGTTATTGTTCGATTCGGTCAATGAACTTTTTGAACTAGAGCTTGCTTTACTTGAATCTCAAGCCCTATCAAAAGAGGAGTTGCTGAATCGTTCAGCGTTCTTCAAGGCTGTCAATGGGGTACCAACTAGTCACTACAAACTATGCCAACCCTTCAACGGTCACATATCTGAGGACCGTTCCTCACAGACTCAGGCATACTTCGAGGAGGGAAAATTCTCAACTGGCTATGCAACACACGGACTTTTCCCTTACCGTGGAAAATTTCATCCGCAGCTTGTGAAGGGCTTACTTAACATTCTTACGGTCAAACCCGGTGATATTGTTCTTGATCCAATGTGCGGAAGTGGAACCCTCAATGTAGAAGCATCTCTTCTTGGAATTGACTCCATTGGACTTGATGTTAGCCCCTTCTGCAGGTTTATGACTCGTGTGAAGTGCCAAAGCCTGTCTTTGCCGCTGCAATTTGTGCAGTCGATGTCTGACAATGCGAATAAATGGTTTAAATATTTCTCAGACGGGATGGTAGGCATCAAACTCAAGGAAATAAAAGACGCAGATAAACTCAAGGTATACGAGTTGGCACTTCTCGCTTTCCTTGATGCGATGGGCTATGCTCGAAGGGTTAATAAAGCTGGACACGAGGAGCTTTTTGAAAAAGTTCTCAACCGTTATCAAACAACCGTCATTCAGACGATTACCAATCCAGTCATAAGCAAAATTAAGCTTGGAACCGCAAAGATTATTGAGGGAGAAGCTCGCTCACTCCCTCTTGATGATTCAACCGTGGATTGTGTCCTAACTTCTCCACCCTATTCATTTGCAATTGACTACGTCGAGAATGACGCTCCTCAACTTGAGTTTCTAGGATATGATATTAACTCTCTTCGTTCTCAGATGCTTGGTTTGTCTGGCAAAACAAAGTCCGAAAAACTTCGGCGTTACTTTGACGATATGGAAAAGGTTGTATTGGAAATTGTCAGAGTGCTAAAGTCAAGAAAATGTGCTATTTTAATAATTGGATCGAATACAAATCAAACTGGAGGTATTCGACTTGAACAGACAATTATCGACCACTTTAAGCGGGCCGGCGCCCCTTTGATTCGGAGTATCCTTAAACCTATCAAGGGTATGCGAAACACAATGAAGGACGAATACATCCTTATATTTGAAAAGTCATAGATGAAAAGCCTAGAACAGAAATACCAGACGGTCATACTGAAAAATACATTCTATTACTTCGATGAGGAGTTTGAGTCTGAATACGAGAAGCACATCTTCTCTGTAAGAGAAACAATTCTACATCTAAAAAATGAGGTTGAATTAAGAAGGTGCAATAAGACGATTCTCGAAAATTTTCTTGCCTCAAAGAAAGAACTGGGCTTAAAAGCTTTACTCGCCATAACCGGATTCTCAAATGAAAGCTTGAAAAGACTAATCACGGTGATCCGGATCGTTGATGATCCAGAATTGAACGTTTTCACATTTAAGCAGCATTGGTCTGAATTCGGTCAGGCTACCAGGGAAGAGAATGTTGAATTATCTGAATGGCCAACAGAGAAAATAGAGAAACTTGTCAGAGAGAATGAAAACTTCCGAAAATGTCTCGTCAACATTTTCTTTGAAGGTTCGACACACGATTTTTTCCGAAAGACTCTTCCGACATTTGAATTTCAAAAACTCAGCATTGCAAAGCTTAACTTTGAACCAAATGCTCTCATTGATACTTCAGATAGGTATAAAGAGAAAGGCTCTCGGGCTGCAAAATCAAAAAATAACCCCGAAGTATTGGTTGAGGCAATTCTTGACAGAAACAACATCACCTTCGAGAAAGGTGATCTCAAAGAACTTATCGAGAACGCACCCGAGACTAAACGAACTATGGACTTCATTATCCCTGACAAGAAGGATCCAAAGATCATTGCAGAAAGCTCCTTTATTGTCACTACTTCTTCAGGGCAAGGCGACAAATCCAAAACTGAGATTTCAATTGATACCCTTTTGAAACAGCATTACCCACAAGCAAAATTCGTGGGGTTTGTAGATGGTATCGGCTGGTATGTTCGAAAAGGAGACCTACGAAGGATGGTTGGAGCTTACGAAGATGTTTTCACATATCACAAAGACGAACTGGTACGATTTGAACAGCTGCTTAAAGAGGTATTCAACAAATGAAGGCCAACATAATTCATCACGGTGACTGTCTTGAAATATTACGCTCGCTTCCAAGCGATAGCGTAGACTTTACATTTGCAGATCCACCTTTCAACCTGAATAAGAAATACAATAATTACAATGATAGGAAAAGCCTTGACGCCTACCTTGAGTGGTGCAGAAAATGGCTAACTGAAATGGTGCGTATTACGAAGCCGACAGGAAGTATCTTTGTACACAACATTCCTAAATGGCTTACATACTATGCTGCTTTTTTGAACGAAATTGCATATTTTAAGCATTGGGTCTCTTGGGATGCAATGAGTACCCCACTGGGGAAAACCTTGATGCCAACACACTATGGTATCCTGTACTACGCAAAAGATAAGAACCTGAACAAATTTTATGAAGTCCGCTATCCACACAAGCGTTGTCGGAAATGCAATGTGCTCTTGAAAGACTACGGCGGGAAGAAAGCCGGGCTTCATCCTTTCGGTCCATTAGTCTCAGATGTTTGGACTGATTTGCATCGTATCAAGCACGCCAAGAATCGAGATGAACATCCTTGCCAACTTCCTGAAACTGTTCTTGAGAGATTGATTCTAATGGCAACCGACGAAGGGGACATCGTTCTTGATCCATTCAACGGCACCGGGACAACCGTCATCGCTGCGAAGCGTCTCGGAAGAAAATATATCGGAATAGAACTCGACAAGAACTATGTCGCAATTGCAGAAGAGAAATTAAAAAACGTCCGATCAGATTCAAAGATTGGCGGTATTTGGGTCAGCAAATATCTAAACGGGATTGCCACGATTCGGGACAAGGATTGGGATTCGCTCAAGGAACATTATTATATTCCAAACCCGATTCCGGTCATCGAATACGAGAACATCGTTTACAAGAACGGAACACTCCGAAATAACAAATCCATCCCAAAAGATGTCGGACAAAACCTTGTGCTTCCATTCGACGATATTGCTCTTGGCCAACGATTATCTGCAAAGGGAACTCACAACTAAACAAAGGCGCAATGGCATATAACATCGGCACAACCCAAAAAGGGGGGCATTCGTGCAAAATATGCTTATTAAACTGATATTTTGATCTAAATTCTTCCGATAGCTGCCACTCGGCCACAATCCTTGCCACAAAGAAGAGGATATCTGGAATGCTGAAAAGTGGATCAATTACAAGCTGGCCAGTTCCTCATTGAGCAGATCGGAGATAAACATATGTCCGGGGGTATGGGTGATGCAGAGATCGGGCTTTGCCTTCATCACAACAGCCTGAGGTGTCACACCGCACGCCCAGAAGACCGGAACTTCATCTTTTTTAATAGTCACCTGATCTCCAAAATCCGGTTTCCTGAGATTTTTTATCCCAATCTTTGAAGGGTCACCAATATGGACAGGCGCTCCATGGACCGAGGCATAACGGGAAGTGATCTGGACAGCCCGGCTCACCTTGTCCGGAGGAATGGGTCTCATCGTAACGACCATTGGTCCATGAAATAGACCGGCAGGTTTGCAAGGGATGTTAGAGATGAACATCGGGACATTTTTGTTCTCCTCGATATGGCGAACAGGAACCTTTGACCGGAGCAATGCCTCTTCAAAGGAGAAACTGCAACCTAATAGAAAGGTGACGAAATCATTCCTCCAAATATGTTTGATTTCCTTGACGGTCGCCTCCAATTTGCCTTTTCGATAGAGATTGTATCTGGGGATATCCGTCCGGATATCGGCATCGGAAGATAAAAACGTTGTCCGATGCTCTCCGGGTTCAAGAACTTCCAACAGGGGGCAGGGTTTTGGATTCCTCTGGCAGAAGAGAAGGAAGTCAAACGCATATCTCTCGGGAAGGATGACGAGGTTGGCCTGGGCATACCCCATGGCCAGTCCCGCCGTGGGCTGATCCCACTTTTCTTTCCGGATGAGGAGACGAATCTTTTGGG
>JASEIE010000024.1 GCA_030024065.1 Thermodesulfobacteriota bacterium | reverse complement strand
GCCGATGTTATGAGCCGGCCGCCTTATGCCGAGGCAGGCGAGTCTTTTGGATTGTAGACAATGGTTCTGCCCATCGTGGTCCCCGTTCCGTTGAGAGACTGCAATCACGCTATGCCAACCTGGTGCTTGTTCATACACCAGTCCACGCAAGCTGGTTGAACCAAATTGAAATCTATTTTTCAATCCTCCAACGTAAGGCCCTTACACCGAATGATTTCAAGTCGCTGGAAGAACTTACAGAACGACTCATCGGCTTTCAACATTATTATGAGCAAATTGCCAAACCGTTCGAATGGAAATTTACCCGAAAAGATCTGAATAACTTGCTCCGCAAGATCAAAACAGCCGCGGCAGTCTCTGAAAGACTGGCCGCATAAAATACGTAACCGAACTTACGAACCAGTGTACTTAGATGATATTCCCCTGTTTCAGTATGACCAGATCCTCTTCAGACAATCCCAGCTCCTTGACATAAATGTCGGGATTGTGCTCTCCGATGAGCGGAGCTCGACGCTCGACCCCGCACGAAGACTCGGAAAATTTCACCCAGGGCCCAGGATAGGTAAGGGTTTCTCCAAGTTCGGAATGCTCTATCTCCTGCCACACCTCCCTTGCCCGGAGCTGGGGGTTCTCCATAATATCCTTTGATGTGGATACGGGATAACCCATGATCCTTCTCCTCACCGCTTCTTCAAGGAATTCCATCTTCGTCATCCCGCTAAGAAAATTGGCGACAGGCCCCATAATCTGATCAAAATCTTCTTGTTTCGCAGAACCGGGATCAAACTTATCCCAATCCTTCGATTTCAACCAGTCGGTCGCCATTCCCTTCTCATCCATCCATTTCACCGTCTCTTTATTCGTGATCCCCCCTGCCCTGGCTCCGTAAATGAGCCAGCAGATGTAACCGTCTTTACACGGGTAAGCGGCCTTCATGATTGCCCCATGAATGCTCCGGCCGGCGATGGCATTGCCCACCCGCTTCGTCATGGTGCCGTCCGCCTCCCAGTAAAAGGGGGCCGTATCCGCAGACCAGGCCGCACTCGCCTGGGCGGATACATCCACATGCTGTCCTTTCCCGGTCATCCGTTGATGGAAAAAAGCCATCACTGTTCCCAGTGCGGCATAGGCCCCAGTCCATACATAGGATACCGGAAAACTCGTCCGCACCGGAGGACGGTCAACATCGCCCAGCAGATACATGCAACCGCTCATCGCCATGATCCCGATATCAGAGACCTTGTAGTTCTTATAAGGGCCCTTCTGTCCAAAAGGCGTGATTGAGGTCAGGATGATCTTTCCATTGGTCAACCCGCTCAGGCCCGAATAACCCAGCCCCAATCCGTCCAGATGCCCCGGCGAAAAAGACTCGATGACGATATCAGCGGTTTTAACGAGCTTCTTCAGTATTTCACGGCCATCGGCGGTCTCGAGGTTTAACGTGACGCCTCTCTTATTATTATTGTAGGCCAACCAGTAAAGGCTTTTTTCCGGATGAGGTGTGTCTTTGTAAAAGGGACCGATATTCCGGGAAGGATCTCCACCCGGTGGTTCCACTTTAATCACATCCGCCCCTAAATCACCCAGGATCTTGCCGCAAATTAAACCCAGCTCATTGCTGATATCGAGAACCCGACAACCCTTGAGAACCTTTTTCTTATTATCCATCGATGTTGTCTCCTTAAATACCTCTTCTCCCCTATGGACTGTGTCGTAATCAGCCGTTTCCCCTTCGACCTGTCTGCCAGGCACAGGCAGGCAAGCTCAGGGTGAACGGCTGATTAATTGATTTTGAATGTGGCGCGGTCCGTTCGTGGTGAGCCCTTCGACTCACCGTTCGCCCTGAGGCTCTCGAAGGGACGAACGGTTCGCTCAGCCTCCGGCTCAGAGAGCCTCTGCCTCGGAGAGGACAGGCCCTGTCGAACCATGAACGGACTTACGACACTGCCTCCAAAGGGGGAGGGAAGCTTGTTATATTTTCATGATTCACGCCTGCCTGCCGGTAGGCAGGGGTGACGAACCCGTCATGCAAAACTTGCAATATCGCTCGCTCCCCGTAAGGGCTTGGATACTGGCTATCCTTGCGACCGGGAGCAAGCGATGTGATGTTTACGTTTTATCTCTGTTTAGATGCCTGCTTCAGAGAACCATTTGGCGTAAGCTTCCTGGTAGGATTTTGCCTTCTCGATATCCTTATCCGAGAAGAAATCCGTCAAGTTGACGACATCGACCGGATAGCTGGCCCGTAAAAACGCATCCGTATACTTGTAGGGAACGGTCGCATCGATTCCGATGGCGCCAGAGAATTTGATGTTGGATTGGGTCCAATCCTTCTCACCGGCAGAACTCCGCTCCGCAGGTTGAAAGGTCTGTCCCATCCCACCCGGCGCAACAATGGTGATGCCTTCTCTTGCGTCGACGCGGGTGGCCAATGCCCATATTAAATCGTCGGCCGAATAAATATTGATGTCGGTGTCGACCACCATGGCGAAACGGGCGCCCAGGGAACAGGAAAGGGCCGCAGCCAGAAGGTTCTTGGGATAGCCTTCATCCCTGGCCCTTCTCTTCTTGACCTGATAGATCACTCCACCCCAGTCGGGAATGGCCATGGGGATGTGGGTGTCCACGCAGAATCCCGGACTGATTCTCTCTGCCAGTTCAAAGAAACAGGCTTCACGGCAGATGACGTCGATGTTGTGGTTGTCGTATCCGTGGACGATTAAGGGATCGTAAATGGGTCGGTCTTTCCGGTGGGTGATGCCAGTGACCGTGAATTGATAGGTTCGATAGGCCTTTCCCATATAGCCTGACCATTCTGGGTGGAAGGGATAGACGCCCTGTCTCTGATCTTTCTCAGCCAGGGGGCTCTCCCATAGCTTTTTCGTGGTATCCAGGTATCCTTCAATAACATACTCGGCCTCGGCAATGGCATAGGCGTCGATGGTCTTGCATTTCACCATCTCCAGGGGGAATCCCTGAAGGGCTCCGGCAATACCAAGTTCGTCACATCCCCTTGGCAGAATCGTGTACATAAACCCTGATCCAGCCATCAGCGTGGCTGCCGGAGGAATTCCCATATTGATCGTAAAGGGGATGGGCTCCTTCTTGTAATACTTTGTTGCGATCTGATCGGTATGCGATCCCGGAGAGATCTGGAAGGTGGATTGGTTCTTCCATCCGAGATCCTCTCGGAAATTCATCCGGTTATAGCTGATGTGCCAGCCCCCCCAGAACTGTTTGGGGGAGGCGACGGTTTTGCCTGCGCCGAGGGTTCGACCGGGATCCGTGGGGGTATGCTGGATCATGGGAATGACAGGCCAGACATCGATATTCTTGTCAATCACCACTTCCTGGCAGGGCGCTTTGTCGACGATCTTGGGCGGAATGGGTTGAAGAATGCTTTCGTGGATTTTGAATTTCAACGACTTTCTGTCCTTGCATTCGAACATTTTAGCGGCGACCCTATCGGAGCCCATCACATTCGTGGCAATTCTTGCATTGGAATAGCCCTTCACCTTATTGAAGATCATGGGGGGCCCCCCGTCCAGACGTTTTTGGATGGCCGCTACCTCCAGTTTGGGATCGACCTCTTTGTCGGTCTCAAGCACAGAACCTTCTTTTTTCAGCCAATCCAGGGTTGACCTCAGACTTCTTACTTCTTCTCTCTCCATTTTTAAACCTCCTCCTTTCATATTTTTGATGCCAATTAAATCTTTAGCCTTTTCTTCACATCCATCAAATGGACATACATGATATCTCCAACATGTTGGGAATCCCTGTTCTTAATACAATTAAAAATTTCCCTGTGAAATTTGATGATACTTTGATGATCGCTTAAACTGAAATTGAATCTTTTAAATTCCTCCATGAGGATCTCAGCGATGGTATTCATGACCAGAATGATTAAGGGGTTCTTAGCAGCCATGGCAATGGCTTGATGGAAATCAATGTTCGAGACCACCGGAGCCTTCCGGGTCTTCACCGCCTTCTCCCTGATAGAGGTCATTTCCTCCATCTGTTGGATGTCCCAATCGGTTCTTCGCTCTGCTGCCAGACGAGAGATACTGGGTTCGATCGAGAGCCGAAATTCCCAGATATCGCCGACGCTGATCTTCCCCAGGCGAACCATATTGGAGAGGGAATCGCTGACCGATTTTATTCCCATCTGCGCGACGAAGGCTCCCCCTAAGACCCCCGCCTTGATCACAATCATTCCCATCTCTTCCAGGGACCGCAAGGCTTCTCTGAGAGGAACCCGGCTCACATTAAAGAGTTTTTCAAGTTCTTTCTCAGAAGGCAACTTATCCCCGGATTTGTAGTCGCCGGTTAAAATGGCATTTTTGATTTGGGCGACAATATTATCAGAGATTCTTCCTTGACGAACCTGATTGAAAACCATCTCTCTCTTCTTTCCCGATAGAGGGGCTTTTTAATCGGTAATATGTATAACTCTTTCAAAAAATCGTGTCAAGAAAAAAATCACAGCTTAATTTGACTAAGCGCTTTGGAAAGAAACGGTTATAAAGGAGAGCCTTTAAAAACCTTAACGGAGATCCTCCCAGGAGACTTCAAAATCATTCTCAGCCTCTTTCATCCTAATCGAAATCCTCTTTAAAAATTGGGTTCCCCCCTCCTGAGGATAATCCTCCCTCTGAAAGGCGCCTCGGCTTTCCTTCCTTTCAAGGGAAGCGATGAGGATGGCGTTAAGAACCAGGAGGCTGTTTTCCAGCTCCCTTTTCAAGAGCAGCTCTTTGGTGCTGAAGACTTGCAGCCCCTTCACCTCTTGCCTCAAGGTTTCGAGAGAGGAGAGAGCCTCTTTCATCTGCCTTTCATCCCGGATGGGTCCTGCACACTTCCAGGCTAAATGTTGAACCGATCTTTGTCCGGCTAAAAGTTTGGAGGCGTTCTTAGACCTGTTCGTTTCAGCGGGGAATCTTCCCGGCCAATCTTCCGGGAGATTGAAAATCTTTTTCGGAGTTTGCCTCTTTGCGAAATCTGCCGCCATCTGACCGCTTTTGGCACCAAAGACCAGACACTCTGTCAGGGCATTCCCCCCCATACGATTGGCACCGTGGACTCCTCCGGTCACTTCTCCTGCGGCAAAGAACCCCTGGATATCGGTTTCACACGATGGGGTGATCTTTACGCCACCCATAAAGAAATGGGCAAGAGGGGATATCCGAAACGGCTTTTCCTTAAAATTGAATCGTCTTTTAGGAAAGAGGCTTAAAGGAAATTCTTCAAATCGGGAGTCGGGGACATTGGTGTAGTCCATTAAAACCTGACCCTCTTGGTTTTCTTTATAGATCAGATACCCGATCTTATCCCTGAGAGAAACGATGACCTCGTCAAGACTCATCTCGATTCCGTGTTTTTTAAGAAAGTCGTTTCCATCGGCATCAAGGGTTTTCACCTCCTTGGGGTAAGGAGGATAGAGGATATGCTGAGGCAACCCGGGTTCTGAAAAACCGAAGGGGTAAAATTGGACAAACTCCATATCGATTAACGGGAGACCCATTTCCAAGGCCAGGGCATAACCATCTCCTAATATCCGTTTGTAATTATCGTTCCTCTTATAGATTCCTCCCCCGCCTCCTGTGGCCAAGATAACGGATTTGGATGAGATGAGACAGGCCCTCCCCTCTTGATCAAACCCTGCCACCCCTGAAACCTGGCCCTCATGAGAGAGGATCTTATCCACAAAGAAATTTGGAAGAAATTGAATCTGGTTGTATTGGTTGGCTATTTGAATCAATTTTTCAATAATGATTCGACCTCCTAAGGTTTTTCCCGGATATTTTTTTCTATTCACCCAATATCCGAAGGGAGGTCTCGGGACCAGATCGATCCCAATTGTTTTCAGAAATTCAATCTCCTTTGTCCCTCCGCGAGCCAGCTCCATGACCAATTGACGATCATTGAGCCCCCTACCGATACGGAAAGTCGTTTCGATATGGTTTTCCATATCCGTTTCTTTAATTGCAGTCGATAATCCCCCACCGGCCAGGGCGCTGTTGGAGCCTGTCCCTATGGCAGATTTACTGATTACAGCGGTCTTCACGTTATGTTGGGCCGCTGCAATGGCTGCCCGAAGGCCGGCTATCCCGCTTCCAATGATCAAAACGTCTGTGTCAATGTGATTCACAACAAGGAATCTCCCCCTTCACAGAAACAGATTATCTTCTACCTAAATTGAGCGATTCTTAATACTATTTTTAAAGATAAAGCCTTCTGGATTCCCGTTTTCACGGGAATGACATTTTCATTCAGTGATCGATAGTCGTCATTCCTGCGGAAGCAGGAATCCAGTATCTTTCATGTAATTAACAACGAAAAATCGCTCAATTTAGGTTCTAATTAAAGTAGTTTGATATACTTGCCAAATTCTGTAATGATATCCTTGGGCTGATTGAGGAGGTAATTTAACACCTTTAAGCATTCCTCGGCTGGCACATACTCAATATCCATCTTGTTTTTCTTGGCATCTTCTTTGAGTTCGGGATCTTTTGCTACTTTAGCAAAGGCCTCCCTTAAAATGGTTATGATCTCAACCGGTGTTCCCGGGGGAGCCACATAGGGCCGGCCGATCCGATCAACGGTTGAAAGCATAGCCATCATGGTCTTTCCCTTTTCATCGGTGGTTAGTTCTTCATTTACCTGTAACGTTTCAATTCCTGGTTCAGATACCCTGCCACGGATCAAAGGGCGTACCAGACCCCTCTCGATGAAGGGCTTGAGTGAACTGTAGGAGCCCGCTCGGCCATCAACCTCTTTCCGCTCCAGCGCCAGCATGACTTCAGCGCTTGAAGGGTAGGTGACCATCTTCATCTTCAGTCCAAGAAATTCTTTTAAAAGGGCAGGGAAATAATTAATAGGATCCGCCGCACCTGTTCCTCCCAGGTGAATAGGCTCCATTATTTTCAGAAGATCATTAAAAGTCTTATACGGCAGATCTGCCCGGATAACGAGTATGATGGCTTCTACAGCGGATGATCCTATCCATGAGTACTTTGTCAGGTCAAACTTCACCCCCTCCACCTTTGTTAATTGGGCAAAAGGAAGACCTCTGCTGAAGGTTCCAATGGTCAGGCCGTCTGGTTTGGCAATGTTATAAAGGTGATTGGCAGCGATCATGCTATCCGCTCCTGGCATGTTCTCGACAATGATGGTAGGTTTTCCGGGGATATGCTTGGGAAGATGTTTTGCCAATAGCCTTGCCATACGATCATAGCCTCCTCCCGGCCCATAACCTACGATGATCGTCATCCTTTTTCCCTCGTAGTAGGGCGCTGATAGAAGTTCCCTGGGAGCGATAAAAACGATGAGAACGAAGAAAATGATTGGCAAATATAGGGCGCTCTTTTGTCGAATCGATAAAAAAATTGTCTTTTTCATAACATCCTCCTTTCAAGATAAAAGGTTTATAAAGACCCCCCTTATCCTCCATCAACACATTGGCTTCCATCCCGAACGAATGGAGATTGACTCTAACTCGTCTGCAACCTCTTTCAGTCCGAGCCTTTCCAACCTTTCCCGGGTGGGAATCCCATCGCTGTCCCAACCTCTTTTCTCATAGTACGCTTGTAGCAGGTTTTCGAAAGGTTCCCTCTCCAGTCTCTTCCCCTTCTGAGGCCCAGAAGGGATGGGTTCGAAACTCCGGGGGTAGGGCATGTCATCCTTAGAGCTTATTCCCTCCCTGACGGAAAAGGCTCTTTCAATCTGCCAGCCTCGTTCTAAGATCTCCCGCAATCTCTCCGCACTCAGATCCCCTCCAGTAGCCAGGGAGACCATTTTGGCCATTGTCGTTAAGTTTACCGATTCCTGCGCCATCCACTCCGTGTTGAATTTGCAAATTTCCAGGGCATCGGCAGCAGCACAGACCGTTTCAGTGAAAATGACGATATCAGCCCTGATTGGATCATACGCGTGGAAATCAGTTGCCTTAGGCGATTTGAACTTTTTGTTCCAGTATTTTTCCTCGAAGAGTTTCTTGAAATCAGTATCTTCCCATATGGAGTAGGTGGGCAATCCCCGCAGATGGTCGGCGCCCCGGGTTGAAACCGAATAATTTAAAGCCCGTCCCAAGTCACTACGAAAATCGGTCAATTCATCAAGCCCCTTGATGTGATTGGCATACTTGGCTGCTTCAGCGCCTCGCTCGCCCAATCTCTGGATTAATCCTCGCTTTCCTTCAGCCAGGAGGTCACCGAGTCCCTCCTCCCGATAGGCAATCTTTCGCACGAGTTCAACAATGAGTGCGTGATCCCCCCAATTCAGTTCTATGCCCCCGGTATCTTCTCTGGTCAATATTCGTCGCTGGAAGAGTTCCATGGCAAAGGCGATCATCAGGCCGGTGGACATTGTATCCATACCATATTGGGAAGCCAGTTCATGAGCCTTGCCAATAGCATCTAACCTGGGATTATCGAGTTGATTGCCAAAACAACCGATGGTCCCCCACTCCATCCCCTCCGCATAAGTGCCGGCATAGGGGCCTTCCTTGATCACAAAACCGTGGGCACAGTGAACCGGACAGCTGAAGCAGGCTTTTGACTTCACAACGAATCGATTCACAAAGGTATCCCCATAGATTTCCTTAGCCTTTTCTTCCACCCATCCGGCTTCCTGCTGGTTCCTGACACTCATCTCTCCCCGCTGTTGTTTGGGTGCAATGAGGGTGGTGGTTCCATATCTGCTCCAGACAGGATAAATAGCCGACTGGTATATCTTGGCGAAAAGTTCTTTGACATACTCAAGGTACTCCTTCGGTCTGGCCACTTTTATCGATTTTGAACCCCGGACGACGATCGCCTTCAGATTCTTTGAGCCCATCACCGCTCCCATACCGCACCTGCCAGGAGCTCGGTAAAGATTGGCAATCGGACAGGCAAATCTCACAAGATTCTCGCCTGCAGGACCGATGATCAGTGTTTTCACTTCGAGATCACTGATATCGTCCATCCTGATTATTTTATCCGCCTCAAAGACAGTTTTTCCCCAGAGATGGGAGGCATCACGGATTTCCACTTTATCGTCGTCTATCCAGAGATAAACCGGACTTTCCGCCTTTCCGGAGAGGACCAGATGATCATATCCCGCATATTTTATCTCCGGGCCAAAGTCTCCTCCCGAATTGGAGTCTCCGTGTATTCCGGTAAGGGGCGATTTGGCAGTAATGGTGAATCGGCCCGTGGCGGGTCCAAGGACGCCAGTCAGCGGACCCGTGCCGATGATCAACCTGTTCTCCGGACCCAAGGGGTCAACTCCGGGAGGGACTTCGTCAAACAAAATCTTTGAATTGAGATTCCTGCCTCCCAAAAACTTCTCTCTCCATTCTTCAGGAAAAGGCTGCCGGGTTATCTCTTTTGTGGTTAAGTTAATCCTCAGGATGGCGCCTGCCCAACCATAGGACTCATTCATCCGATTGTCCCTTATTCAATCTTGGATTTTCGCCCCTCGAATTTCTCAAGATATTCTTCATATTCATTCCTGGGAATGGACCATTTCTCCATTAGAGATCTGGCCGTTAAGGCAGCCGCATTCCATCTTTCCCCTTGGGAGACATGCATAGATGGATTGAATTCCAAAGCCCCGGTCGGGCACCATTGGACACACCGGGGTTCACCCTGGCAGAGGTCGCAAACAATGGCCGTTTGGGTTGACGGATCAATCGATATGGCTCCCAAAGCACAGGCCTCAACACACTGTCCACAACCGGTGCAGCCCCCTTCATCGATCTTCATGATATGATCAGCCCCCTTTTTTAAGACCTCGGTAGGGCACTCTGCCGCACAGGAAGGATCGGGGCATTGTTTACAAGCCACTGGCACATCCACGAAGAACCGTTCCAATTTGACGACGCGTATCCTGGATCGTTTGGGGTTAGATTCACCATATCGTGTCAGGGAACAGATCAACTCGCAGATCCTGCACCCGGTGCACTTTTCCGGAACGACTTGGATACATCCGGAAGACATTTCAAACTCCTTCAGAAGACAGGGGGTTCAAGCAGGGTGATCATCCTCTTATGATAAAAGTTCTATTGTATATGAATTTCCTTTTGTGTGAGGGGAGCGAGGCCTTTTAGCGTTTCTCAGCTCCTACCTTTTTGTCCCGAAGATATTTCTTGCGGGCAACAACAGCGGCACCCACGGCCCCAACCATCTGTGGGTCTGCAGGGATCTTGGGAGTAATCCCAAGCCTCTTGGTGACCATTTTTACCACTCCGATGTTTTTCGAGATCCCCCCCGACATCACCAAATCCTCTTGCAGTGAGAGCATCTCTAACATCTTCTCGCACTGGACGGCCATGATATGGTGAATCCCTGCCAGGATATCCGATTTCGGGATTCCTTTTCGGAGGATTGCCAGGGCCTCGGATTTGGCAAAGACAGCGCAAATCGTGCTGAATATTACGGGTTTCTGTGATTCGAGGGAAATATCCCCTGTCTTTTCAATCGGGATTTCCAAAAGATCGGCCATGGTCTCTAAAAAACGGCCGTTCCCCGAAGCGCATTTATCATTCATAATGAATCCAGTCAGCCTTCCCCTTTCATCTACATTGATGGCTTTACAATCCTGTCCCCCGAGGTCGAGAACCGTCCGAGCGGAAGGGAAGTACCAAAAAGCCCCCATGGCATGAGCAAGGATATCGCTCACATGGCTATGAGCAAAAGGGACGACCACCCGGCCATATCCTGTGGCCACAATGGACTGAAAATCCTCGATCCTTAACCCTGTGTCGGCCAGGGCATGGCTCATAATCATCTCTGCCGTTCTCGCCGCTCCGAGTCCAGTTTCTCCTACGTATTCCTCGATCAATTTGTCATCATCGAATACAGCAATCTTCGATTTTCTTGAGCCAAGATCGATCCCTGCAAAATACATAATCGCCCCTTTTCGTTCCTCCGGAGTTATAGAGTTTTACACATTGAAGTCTGAGAATTTATCTCTAACATTTTGGCCCCCCAAAAATCTCCCCTCCCCTGGCGGGAGGGGATTGAGGGGAGGGGGACTAAATTCCTTTTGTCCACCCCCACCTTCATCCTCCCCCCTGCCTACCGGCAGGCAGGCATCGAAGGGGGAGGAGATTAAATGGGGAAAATTTCAAATATCTTTGGCTAGAGTTTTTATCCTCTCTTCACTGATCAACGCAGCTCCATAAGCCGCTATGATTTGAGGGTTTTCTGCGACTTTCGGAACGGCACGGATCCTCTGCGAGAGGAATTTGACAAAACCCATATTTTTGGCAACCCCACCGGTTAGTACAATCTCTTCTGTAATCCCCAGACGTTTCGCAAGCCCTGCCACCCGCTCCGCAATGGAGAGGTGGATTCCAGCCGAAAGGGCCTCCGCAGAAATATCTGGATTCTCATGGCAGTGGGAGATCACCTCCTGTTCAGCAAACATGACGCACATCGAACTGATCTCAAATTGGACCTCTCCCTGAGTCGCCAGTCTCCCCATGTGATCCAGTGAAGTCCCGAGAAGCTTGGCCATGGCCTCAAAGAAGATCCCGGTTCCGGCGGCACACTTGTCGTTACTCTGGGTGTCTTCAATCTCTCCCCTCTCGTTCAGTTTGATCACATTGCAGGTTTCCCCTCCCATATCGATGATCGTCCTCGCCTTAGGGAAAAGGGTGTGAACCCCTTTCGCCAGGCAATAGGCCACGGTTCGATAAAGGTTGGCGAAGGAGACACTCTTCCCCATCCCGCCGGTTGTCGTAATGAATTGGATGCGAGAAGGTTCCAGATCAATCTCCTCCACTGTCTGGTCGAAAATCTGCTTGGCAAGGGCATTCGTTTCTCCTGCGGTGTTTAAAATCTTCCTGGAGAGAATCTTCCCATCCTCCAAGATCACCAATTTAATACTGCGATGCCCTACATCCATTCCTGCGACAGCCATCTCATTTCCTTCCTCTCATGGGATATTAAATTCTTCCCTCGATTTTTCGTTTTTCTTTATAGGCGTCCATGATATCCAAGAAAGTCTCAATTCTTTCTTGCATCTCTTCCTGTGAGGTGTAGTTGGGATCCGCCACGTCCATATCGAGGACCAACGTGGGAATCCCGGCAGTTTCGAGCAGTGAATCCTTGACCGACCGGATCAGAACCGGGCTCGTATGACAGGTCACATTCGCATAGAAGATGGCTCCGTCAGCTTTGTACTCTTTAGCGAGCTGGATGGTATCCGGGATGAGGCAGTCCTGGGCCGGGCAGATCAACTGGGCCAGCATGGGCCGGTTATAATACTTATTGGCAAGACTTTCTAAGGGATGATCCGGATCGAGTTTGATATTGGGCGGCCAATAAGCCATGTGGGGTTCGCCGACAGAAAAGATTCCGTGTTCTTCTTCCATCCAGTCGAGAAGTTTGTGAGCGAAATTGGGCGGCATCAGGATTGAAAGAATCCGGTATCGTTCCGGAGTATCGATCGGCCCTTGCCTTTTTTCCACATTCTCCTTGATTTCATCCCGGACACATTTGAAGAAATTGAGCGCTTCTGGAATGCCTGGGGTGAACATGTCGACGCTGTATTGCTGGGTGAACCCCCGATGCCGAACCGGTGAGGGTAACACTTTTCTCATCTCCATGATCTCAAGGTTGATTTCGGCAATCTGCCGTTCGATATCCAGGATCTCATGGAGTCGATCCCAGTCAAACTTTTTGCCGACGTAACCCTCAAGAAATTTGATCAGCTCCCTGAGATTTTCGATGTAATAAGCAAAGTCAACCTCCCTTTTCCCACCATAGCTCATGTCCAAATAATAGATAGGGATGTTGTAAGCCCGAGCCAGCCCCATGGTGCTGGAGGCCGCGTTGGTGCAGCCAATTTGAACGGAGATACAGAGGTCTGGCTTAGGAGCTTTTTTTAAGAGGGCTCCTCCCACCACCGGCCGATGTCCTTGGCAAACCTCCCAGGGATATCCGAACCGGGAGGAGGCATCCATATATTCGCCCTGTTTTTTTGTCAATTGGGCAATGGCGCCGACCAGGAAAGAGGCATGGGCTGGAACGACATCAAAGGCATAGAGGATCTCGACAGGGGCAAAGGCGGAGTGAAGGACAAAGAGTTTCCCGTTCTTTTTGGCATCCCTGATATCCTTGTAATAATTGATCTGGTGCTCGTAAAAGAGCTCGGCGCTCTTGGTCGTCGGTCTCTTTCTCCGATGGGCAAGGATCGATTCCAGAGAAGCGATCATCGCATTAAAATCTTCAAGATTGATTTCAATATCCTTAATCTTTGGTTTCATGTCCTATCTCCCCGCAGAGGTTTATCCTACAAAAACTCTTCTGATTGCATCTCCAGCATTTCGAGGAAGGCCTGGATTCTGACTTTCAATTGCCCCGTCCCTGTCGCTCCATACAATATCTCCAACTGCAATACAGGGATATTCTCATCTTCAAAGCCCTTCCGAAGCCATGGTCTCTCCCAGGCGGTAGGTGTACAGTAGCGCACCATCTCTTGAATCACTCCATCCACCCGGTATTCTTTAGCCAATGTTACCACTTGATTAAAGCGGTCTTCCCCGGGGGTCATCCTGGCGCATGGGAAACGGGTCAGATAACGATGGGCCAAGGCCTCCATCGGCGCTCTATCCTCCGAGACCTCGTCCCACCAGTAACGGACCCCTGTGCAAAGATCATCGATGACAACACTGCATCCCTGATCTTCTATAAACTCGACATAGTTAGCATTGTTGAGGACGCTCCCGGAGACCATCAATCGAAGCTTGGTATTATTCTCCCGGCGAGTATTTTTCAACTCCTGAAGAATCGATTCGATCATTGGATTAAACTTCTCTTTAGGCAGTTTTTCGCAGGCGTTCATGATCATGGAGACCTCAGCGCCCATGATCTTTGGAGAATCCTCTTTTCTTAGCTCGTTCAACTTGCGGAGGCTTCTGCGGGTTTGATTAAAAAGTTTGATCGATTCCCCGACATTAGCCTCTGGGATGCGAACTTCGAAATGGGCTTCCAAGCTCTTTTTAAAATCTTCCAGTTCTCGCTCATAAAATTTTTGCGCCTGGGGTAATTTGGTATGAGGCACTGAGAGGATGTACCGGTAAGGCGTGGGAATATATCGGTCCCAAACGTCAAAGAGTCTCCGTGCGTGATCGCAGTTAGAGGCAACGACAAACCCGTCCAGGAAATCATACTTCTTCCCAAAGGCAAGTTGAAAACAGGTTCGGACAAAGGAACAGGTTGTGGTGTAGAGATAGGCGTTGGCATCATCTAACGATATTTCTTTCGAAACCCCGGTCACCCGGACCGGCAGCAACCCTGCCGCATGAATCAATTCCTCGGGAACATAATCGCACAGCCATCCCACCACCCTTCCACCTCGGGCTTTCCATTCCTTGATCTCATCGATATCAGGAACCTGTTGATTGATCCTTTCGATCGGCTTTAAGGTTTCAAGTGGTTTTTTTCCGTTCATCACTAAACGTTCCCCTTTCTATGGCATTCGATTCAGGTGTGGGAGGTTTTTTATTATTAAGATCGCACCTGAAAACCCCATCCTGTGGACGGGGATGAAAGGTGCGTCTATTATTTATATGCATTAAGGAAGAGATCTGAAGTAAATATAAAATAAGAAATCGATTGTCAAAATTTTTGAATTTATTTCTGCCAAATTCTGTGATAAAATTCGGCTAATTCTCGGTCAGCCTGTTTAGCACTGACTGGCTCCTGGAGACTGCTAACGATCTATTGGCCCACTACACTTACCTTTAGTCCGCTCCCTTCCGCTATCTCTTGAAGAGCTAATAGGCGCTCTCGGGGCAACGGTTCCCTATTTAGTTCGTAGTCCCTGCCTAGTTTGCGATATTTTTGCATCCCCAGTCTATGATAGGGCAGCAAATCAAGCCTGCTAATGCCTATTTCGCGTGTAAATTGTGCGATAGATTTGATATTTTCCTCAGAATCGTTGCATCCTGGGATAACGGGAACGCGTATTACTAAAGATATTCCGTTAGCAGCCAGCAAACGAGCATTCTCCAAGATTAGTTCGTTGGAAACACCAGTAAGTAACTTATGAACCAAAGGTTCGGTATGCTTAATATCATAAAGCACTATATCCACATGCTCTACTACTCGTTGCATTGCTTGCCAACTGGCATATCCGCAAGTGTCTAGTGCTGTGTGAAAACCCTTCCTATGAGCCCTCTTAAAAAATTGTGCAGAAAACTCAGGGTACTCTAAGGGCTCCCCACCGGAGAGGGTAACACCGCCTCCAGAGTTGCGGTAAAATAGCGTATCTTGGGAAACCTCGTTGAGCACTTCTTCAACTGTCATATAGTTACCGACAAGTTCTCTCGCCCCGCCAGGACACTTATCCACACACGCGCCACATCCTTGGCATATGCTTCGATCTATCCTTATATCCTCTTCGGCCTCAACAGTTGCCCCTGTGGGACACGCCTTGACACAATTGCCGCATCTCGTGCACTTGGAACTATCGAACATAATCTCTGGCTGTCTATGCTGTGACTCTGGATTGCTACACCAGAGACAGCGGAGCGGGCAACCTTTTAAAAAGACAGTACTTCTAATTCCCGGACCATCCTGCACCGAATATCTCTGTATATTAAACACAACCGCCGCAAGAGGGGCATGTTCTGTGACTTCGATAATAAATCCTCCGTGACAAATTTCACCGGGCAGAAAAGCTAAAAAGTCTGTTCCGTCCTAGAAATAATCTCATCTTGAATCATGGGTGCTAGCTCCACAAAATGGGCGCTAAAACCCGCTACCCTCACTACCAAATCTCTATGTTTCTCAGGGTGCTTTTTGGCATCCAAGAGCGTCTCCCGGTCAACCACATTGAATTGAATATGGTACCCGTTGAGGTCAAAATAAGTTTTTACTAAGGCAAGGAGCTTCCGCAGCCCTCCTTTGCCCCGAATGGCTGCCGGGTGAAATTTTTGATTTAGCAAAGTGCATAGCGTCGGGTTGACATCTATGCTCGATGCTGATTTGATTACTGCTGTAGGTCCTTTCCTGTCTGTACCCGGATAGGGTGACAGAGAGCCGTCACTGAAAGGTGTGTAAGCCAACCTCCCGTCGGGTGTTGCCCCCACTGTTTTTCCATAGAAATAATGGGCAGTGATACCAAGATATTTAGGGGCTTGGGGGGCTCCCCAACGGTTGGGATATTGGAAGACCAATTCATTCCACAGCTGGAAAACCCGATTCATTACCGTGTCAGCATAATCGTCATTATTGCCATATTTGGGGGCATCTAACAGCTTCTTTCGCAATTCGTCGTAACCTTCGCAATTGGCTGCCAGAGCATCTAGAAGCTTACCCATTTCAACTGTTTTGTCCTCAAAGACCAGTTTTTTGATAGCAGTTAGGGGGTTTGCGGCGCTACAAAAACCGACTGGTGAGGGAGCAGCCATATTTAAATAACGAGCGCCCCCTTCGGTAATATCCTTACCCTTTTTGATACAATCATTCATTAGAGCAGATATAAAGGGGAGGGGCACCAGAAGCGGATGGAAGGCAAAACCGAGAAGGTGAAAGACGTTAACCAGCTCAAACACAGCTATTACCTGTTTTTTAAACGCGCCGAACAATTCCTCAAAATTTCTAAACTGTCTGGGGTCACCGGTAGCCGGTCCCAGCTGAAATCCTGATAAGGGATCTATCCCATTATTCAGGGTTAATTCTAAAATTTTGGGCAAACTGTACCACCCGCTACTGCTCATGGGAGAGGTGCAATGGGGAATGTTCATCTCCACACAGCCGACGGGTGTCCAGTTGCGCGCCTCCTCCTTAGGTACTCCATAGTAGGGCAAAACAGCCAAAGCATACTTGTCGTTAAAGAAGGCGGGCATCCCACCGCCTGTGCTTACCAGCTCCGCTGCCTTGAGCAGGAAATCCTCTGGCAGGCCATCATGATACCTCAGGGATATGGTTGGCTGCATAAGTTTTAAAGCTCCGGTTACATCTAAGATCAGGTAAGAGAGCTCATTAGTAGCATCTTTTCCCTCAGGCGTTTGCCCCCCGATAGTTATGTTTTGAAACAGGTTACCGGAATTGCGCACTTCGAGCCCAGCATCCTCCAAAGAAGTTATTTCTTGGAACTTAACCCATAGACAACACAGTAATTCGGCTGCTTCATCCCTCGTTAGTCTTCCCTCCTCAATATCTTTCTTATAAAAAGGATACATGTACTGGTCAAACCTGGCTGGACTATAGCCAGGCGCATTCTGCTCAATCTCAACTGCTAAGTGGATAAACCAAAAGCATTGAAGAGCTTCGTGGAATGTTCTGGGTGGATTTGCCGGCACCCAATCACAGATGTCACAGATTTGCAATAACTCTGACTTTCTTTGGATATCTGTTTCCTTTTCAGCCAACTCTTTGGCGAGCTGGCTATACCTCTTCGCAAAAGCTATTACAGCCTCACAGGCGATGATCACAGCCTCCAGGAAGAACTTATGGCGCACTGCCTCAGCAGAATCAATCACCAAGCCAGCGAGTTTAGTCTTAGCCTCACCTATTGCACCATTAAGTCCTTCCCGAAGCACTCGAGGATAATCCACTGTTATTCGCCCTACTGGTCTGATACTATTATCGGTAGTCAGCCTGCTCTCGACGGCAACTTGATATCGCCTGCCCCACTTCTCGAGTTTTATGGGCACGGTTACATCCTCCAGCGATCTTCCGTCCCAAAAATCAGCATCCTCGAGAAGCGACTTCCTATCCTGTTCCGTTATGTTGAAACGAATACCCTCTCGTTCGGAAAGCTTATGTAGTTCGTCTCTAAGCCAGCGATGCTTGAACTCAAGGTAGGGCGACGCCCCCCGGCTGTATTTTGTTTGGCTTCCTACAATAAGTTCATGCTCGCAGATACAAACGCTCATCCGCTCCAGCACATGGCGGAAAGCCTTGGCCCTCCTTATATATATTGGTTCGCCTTCAGATTGTCTCCAATACTGAGTGAAAAGGTGAGCCCTTTCTGCGCATACTTGCGGCGTGGCTGTTAAGTACCTCTCCTTTAATTTCTTAGCCCTTTCAGGAAGGGTGATCCCGGGACTCTCGTCCACTCTGCTCTCGTCTACTCTGATTGCCACATTTCCTCCTCTGAGCGCACAGTGTCTGTTAAGCCTCTGCGCACTCCATTTTTAATTTTTTCATCTTCGCCCAGATTTGGGTCTTTCGACCAACCTCCTATTAGTTCCGCTTAAAATCTGCCTCTGGTCAACACCCAAGAGCGCCTGCCCACTAACGACAAACATCGGTTCGGCGCTCTTTTCCATTTTCGCATCCCCCCTCTATGGTTGGATTATTTATGATTAGTGGGCGAGGCAATAAAAGTTCCCCAATCGGTCAATAATAATACTTTTTTATAAATATATCTTTAAGCTTAGGTCTCTCTGCCGGAGGCACAACTTCAAGTAGCTTGGTTATCAAATCTTTGGATTCCTTAGCTGACAGAGGCGCCCAGTCACGGCCCCCTTTCTTTGCCCACTCGATAAGAGCCGGCTCATTCAGACTTGCCATTAGAGCCTTCTCCAAGAAAGCCGCTCTATCTTCAGGTGTCCTCGGTGGTGCTGCTATCATACGCGACGAAGCAAAGAGGATATTTATCAGCTCTAGTAACTTCTTGCCTTCTGCCCCTAAGCCAGGCATCTCCAAAAGAGTTGGTTTCTCGGGAAATTCCGGATGTCTCGTGGCTACTACCATGGCTACCAGAGTTAGGTCACCTTGCTTGACCATCGTTATATACTCGCCACCTAAGCCAACTATGGCAATATCTGCCTCCCTACCGGCAAGAATAGCTAACATACGTTCTTTGGCCCCCTTATAGCCGGGTATAATTTTAGCCTTAAGACCAAAGGCTTCTATAATCGCTGCCGATGCAATGGCAATGTCCGTAGTGGGATCAACTGCAGTAAACCGGATTGTTTTTACAGCTTTCTGCATGTCCTCGATTGTCTTAAAGCCCGATGCCTTGCTCGCAAGAAGTGCAGTCGGGTTTAACTCCACACGACATATCCAGCTGAACTTCGCCAATTCATATTTAGCACCCTCAAAATCGAGCATTTCCGCTAAAATCATTCCTGGCGTATTTAGAATAGCAATGGTAAGTCCATCCGGCTTGGCAGTATGGTAAAGCCACCCGCCACCAACTAAACCTCCGGCACCTTCCATGTTCGTCACCACAACAGTGGCTCCAGTATGCTTCTTTATGTGAGGAGCTAGAGCCCGAGCCCAAAGGTCATAACCACCACCAGGCCCAAAGGGAACCATAAAGGTTATCATTTTACCTTTATAGAAATCTTCCGGCTTTTCCACCGCCGGTGCCGGCTTGGCACCAGCACCCAGAATCAACACTAAAACCAAACCTAAAAACAAATATTTAATTAACCACCTCGACATAATATTTTCCTCCTTTTCTATTTGTTTTCTCTTCATTTTGACCATTTGAATTACTTTCCCATCACATTGTAATACCTCCTTTACCTTCAGCCATCGGGATAACTTTAAGTATGTGGTTGGCGGCTACAGGAAGCCAATCGCCTTCCTTTATATCGTGCGCCTCCAAAAATTCTTTCGGTAGCGAAATGTAATAACTGCTACCAATCCTGGTTGTTCGGCGCGGCTCAGAAATAATGCCTTTCCTTGTTACCTTGACATTGTCACATTTGAAAAAATAAACGAATTTTTCAAGTACATACAAGTTT
>JASEIE010000249.1 GCA_030024065.1 Thermodesulfobacteriota bacterium | reverse complement strand
ATAGCATGTCTAACCAGCTAACTTTATTTGACTTTTAATTGGACACCCATGATCCGCACAGATAATGGTCTCTGCGCCGCTGTCACTGGCAATGTACTGGAGATCATACGAAGTATAAATGGGAGTGATGGGAACAGCGATTCCTCCGATCTTCTGAATCCCGAACCAAGCAATCACCCACTGAGGAGAGTTCGGGATATAGATGATCATCTTTTCTCCCTCTCTCACCCCCAGCTCATACAGGGCGGCTGCAAATCTTCTCACATACTCGCCCATCTTGGAGTAAGAGAATTTTGTCCCAAGAAAAATGATCGCCGTTTTATCGGGATGTTTCTCCACCCTCGATTCAAAGGCTTCGATAATGGTTTGTGGTTTCAAATTTACATTGATCATTTTGCATTGCCCATTTTGCAATGATTTTTGTCATACTCCAAAATAGGCTGCCCGGATTTCTGGGTTCTCCATCAATTCTTTCCCTGATCCTTCGAGCGTCAGCATCCCATTTTCAATGATATATCCATGGTCAATCATCGGAAGGATGGGACGGGCAAATTGTTCGCTGATGACCGTCGTGATGCCCACCTCCCTTTGAATATTTTTAATGGCCTGAACCAGTTTCGACTGAATCGCAGGACTTAAGCCCAGTAACGGTTCGTCGAGCAATAGCAGGACAGGCTTAATGATTAAGGCCATGCCGATGGCCAACATCTGCTGTTCTCCGCCGCTTAAGAAACCAGCACGCCGTCCTTTCAGTTCCACAAGGGCAGGAAAGAGATCGAACGCGAAATCGATCCGTTCCTTCAACTCTGACCTCTTGATCAAATATCCTGCAATCTTGAGGTTCTCCAGGACATCGCTTTCGGGAAAGATGGGATGCCTCTCTCTGCAGAGGGCAATGCCCTTTCTTGCCCGTTCATAGGGCTCCATATGGGTAATCTTCTCTCCTTTAAAAATAACTTCCCCCATGACGGTGATTCTCTCTCCTCCCCTTCTCTCCTCCTTGATCTTCATATCGATGATGAGTCCTGAGATGGTATTCATCAGCGTCGTCTTGCCCGCGCTGTTCGATCCGATCACCCCCACCATTTGACCCTCCTCCACCCGGAGGCTCAAGTCGTTGATTGCCAGGGCATTCTCATAAAAAACCATGAGGTTCTTTACCTCTAACATAATATATTCCATTCCCCTCACCCCCCGCACCACGTTAAGTGCGGGGCAGGTCTGCCTTCTCCCTCAAAGAGACTGTGTCGTGATTCGCCGTTCCCCTTCGACACGCTCAGGGCGAACGGCTAAGTAATTGGTTTTAAATGTGGCTTTTTCCGTTCGTGGTGAGCCCTTCGACTCACCGTTCGCCCTGAGGGCTCTCGAAGGGACGAACGGTTCGCTCAGGACAGGCTCTGTCGAACCATGAACGGACTTAAGCCACAGTCTCAAAGGGGAGAGGGAGATTTGAGGGTTATTCCGTCTCCGACCCTAAATAGGCTTTCTTCACTTCCTCGCTCTCCATCACTTCTTTGGGGATGCCTTCGGCAATCTTTCTGCCATAGTTGAGGACGATGACCCGGTTTGAAATTCTGAAAAGCTCCCTTAGCCGATGTTCGATCATGATAATCGTTAAGTTCTCGGCCATCAGTTTTTCGATAATCGGAAGGATGCTGGCCACCTCTGCCATGCTGAGTCCGGAGAAGAGTTCATCGAGAATGATCAACTCCGGCCGCAGGGCCAAACAGAGTGCCAATTCCATTCTCTTCAGATAGCCATGGGGAAGCACACTTGCCACCTTGAAGGGCACGAAGGAATCTCGCTCAAAACCCACCTCCTCCAGCAGGTCAATGGCAATGGCATCCCGGTCGCCATATTTCCCGCCAGTCAGTCTCTTCACCCTGGGCGAAAAAAGTGGAATGATGAGGTTCTTAAAAGCGGGGAGATGATAAAAAGGCTTCACCATCTGAAAGGCTCTTGCAATTCCCAGATCGGCAATCTTATAAGGCATCAGCCCTGTGATATCTCTCCCCTGATAAAAAACCTTACCCTTATCGGGTTTGACAAAGCCTGTGATCAGGTTGACCAGGGTTGTCTTTCCGGAACCATTGGGACCGATGACTCCCAGTATCTCGCCCTGATTTAATTCAAAGCTGACCGTGTCAACGGCTTTCACCCCTCCGAACTGCTTGGTCAGATTGGCAACCTGAAGAAAGGGAGCCTCTCGGTTTAGAGTGTCTTTGCGACAGCCGTTCCGGCTCGTACCGACTTTCATGTCTCCACCTTCACCCATCTTTCAAATTGGTGGTATTTTCTCTGGATATAATGGAATATTCCCTCCGGAAGCGCGACCGTGAAGATGACCAAGAAGAGACCATAAAAGACGATCCTCAACCCTCCCACGCCACGCAGCGCCTCCGATAATGGAACCAGAATAAAAGCGCCCAACACCGATCCTGCAAAGGTCCCCATACCGCCCACCACTACTGAGGCAATAGGCAGAATGGAATAATCCATTTCAAAAACAGGCATCCCCACAAACATATAGACATGGGTCATCAATGCCCCGGCAAAAGCACCCACGGCGCTGGCTATCCATAATGCCTGTGCCTTATACCAGTAGATGTTGATCCCGGCCCTCATCACGGATCGGTCATTGTCACGGATGCCCCTTAGCACAAGACCGTAATCGGTATTGATCAACCTTCGAAAGAAGAAGACGACGGCCAAAACCGCAATGAGGCTCAGATACAACTCAAATCGGGTGCTCGGAAGACTACTCAAGCCGCTCAGCCCCTCCGTCCCTCCGAAAATCTTTGTGGCCTCGATTATCCTCATAAACATCAATGGCAGGACCAGGGTGACCATGGCGAAGTAGATTCCCCGCAATCTCAGGACGGGAAGGAGCAAAAGGGTGCAAACCACTCCTCCTCCCAGGGTTGCGATGGGAATGGTGATGAGAGGGGACCATCCAAACGAATGGTTTAACACACCGGTAATATAAGCGCCCACTCCGAAAAAGAGGGCCTGACCCAGGGAGACCATTCCGGTTGAGGCTAAAAGATCCCAGCTCAGAGCGAGCAAGGCAAAGACAGCCGTGGAGATCAAAACCTTCTGCCAGTAGACCCCTGAAACGAGGGTCAACAGGAATAAGGCCAAGATCGGGATCACTCTGGGCACCAGGAGATAGAGCATCTCCCGAAAGGAGAACAGGGCGTAGATATCCTCTGTCCTCGCCTTGATCCCCCGATCCACTCTCTCTTTTCGCAGTTTCATGGTCGATTAAATCTTAAAATCCGAATTCCGCAATCCGCATTCCAAAATCTTCCTAAATCCTCTCCTCCAGTTCTTTCTGTTTGCCGAAGAGTCCCGATGGTTTTACGATCAGGATGAGAAGCATGGCGACGAGACTCACGATCATCGTCCAGTGGGAGCCAAGATAGGTAGCCGTAAATGTCTGGGCGTATCCGATCAGAAAGCCTGCAACGAGAACTCCTCCTGTACTACCCAGCCCCCCCACAATGCAGACAGCAAGGGCATTGAGCAGGGCGCTATAGCCCCCTTCCACAGCAATCGTCCCCAGGGGAAGGATAACGATGGCCGCCACAGCCGCCAATCCGGAACCGAAGGCTAAACTGAAGGTGGCCATCTTGTCCGAATTGATCCCCAGGATCAGGGCAGTCCGCTCCTCCTGGGCGATGCCCCTGAAGGCAAGGCCTGTCTTGGTATAGTGGGTGAAAAGCCACAGGAAGATGACCAATGCGATACCAATGCCAACGATCAGGAGACGCTGGATATCGATATAAGTTCCTCCCAGAGAGACACTGCCATCGATAAAGACAGGCAGGGTATATTGAAATCCGACAAACCCTAAAAATCGAAAGAATTCCAGAATAGCCAGGCCGATTCCGAAAGATGCGATCACCTCTGAAATGGGCAGCCCCCTGACGCGAAGAAGAATAAATTTATAGATGAGTCCGCCGATGAAAGAGGTAAAAAGAATAGCCAGAACGATGGAGAGGAAATAGTTGATCTTTACCAGGGTCAACAGTATCCAGGCTGTGTGTGCGGCCAAGATATAGAGAGCGCCATAGGCGAAATTGGCAACGCCGCTGATCCCGAAGGTGAGATTAAAACCCAGGGCAAGAAGAGCCAGAATTACGCTGTTGACAAATCCATAAATGAGAGTTCCCTGAAACACCGAGAACCACCTATGATCTTTTTGTAACTCAACCCTTCAGGGTTGACAGACAGAGTATGTCAAAAGAACATAAATCAGGGGAGGCTTCTAATCGCCTCCCCTGCAGAACGATCCAAATTAATATATTTAAAAATGATCAGGAGTCTATTTCTTTGGTTTCAATACCCATTCCGGAGCCCAGATCTTTTTGTCGGCTATGGCGGTTGGGTAGACGATCCTTCGTTCTCCAGCCTCGCTCCACTGGAACATGACGGCAACGGCTTCCTTTGTCGGATCCACCCCATAGACCACCTGATGGCCTTTGTCGAATTTTACTCTACCCATAACGCCTGCCCGGTCTGTCTGTTCCAGCGCCTTGACCACGGCATCGGTCTCGACCGTCCCAGCCCTCTCAATCGCTTCTTTCAGGACATAGACGGATTCATAGGAAGGAGCAGGTCCATGTCCGGACTGAAGGGGGTCTTTATACTTCTTCTTATAGGCATCATAAAAGGCTTGGGCTGGCGGATATTTCGCTGAAGGCATATTGCCCAATTCAAAAATGGCATTCAGCAACCCCCCGATCTGGCCATCAAAACTCTTCCATGCCACTTCGCCAGCCATGGGAGAGATAAATCCGGCCATCAGGCCTGGAACCTTGATGCTCTTATACTGTTTGACCAGGATGCCGCTCTGTGGCATATCGAAACAGGTAAACAGGAGCTGCGCGTCCTTAGCTTTTGCTTTCATCAACGCTGATGAGAAATCGGATGCGCCTGTGGGAAACTCGTCATGACCCGTGACCTCCCAACCCGACTTCTCGTACCATCCCTTTAAACCGGCCGTGGTTCCTCTTGCCCATAAGACATCCTGGTTCATCAAATAGGCTTTCTTAAACCCGAGCTCCTGATTTAACTGGTTCATTACCCCTGTTAAAAGATTGACAAAGTATTTCGTGGTCAAACAAGTCCTGAAAACATATTTATATTTTTCAGGGTTTTCTATGATCTTTGCCTCCGATGCCGGTGTCATAGCAATCGTGCCCAGCATGGGGACTTTGTATTTGGCCAAAAGATCCATCGAAGCAAGTAATGCCTCCGATCGGAAAGGCCCCACCACAATCGCATGGACCTTCTTTTCAAGGATGATCTTTTCTATTCCCAGAAGTGCCTCAGGCACAGGGACTCCGGGCGCACCATCCCGGATCTCACTCGCCTCAATCTTGATCAGATGTTTGGCTCCTTTAATGGTGACGCCTCCTTTAGCATTGATCTCCTCGGCAGCCATTGTCACGCACTTTAAACTCTCTCCTCCCTCAATCGATCCTAAAAAAGTAGGGATTCCAATGATAATGGGATCGCCAGGCTTAAGCTGGGCATGAGCACCGTAAGGATTGCCAATCAAAATCGCTATCAGCAGAAAAAGAAAAGTGAGAAACGATTTCTTTCCCATCGCCTTCTACCTCCTTTTTAAGAATTTTAAATAACATTGTCACACATTAATTTGTATTTAAGCCTTAATTTCAGTACTGTCCGGTTAAAGTTTTAAAATTATTCGAATTGTCACTTTATTCTAACAGGATAAATGTGATTGTGAACGTTTTCGATTTCAATATTTTCTCTCCGATTGGTCATAATCCTCCTATCACGGATAGGAAAGGAGTGGCCAATGTACTCAGGACGAATCATTTTCTCGCAGTTGATGAGCTTTCTTCCGAAAC
>JASEIE010000248.1 GCA_030024065.1 Thermodesulfobacteriota bacterium | reverse complement strand
TGACGAGAAGGATCACCGGCCGGGAAAGAAGGCAATCGGAGAGCTGGGAATCCGGAGCCCTCTTGTCGAGGCATCATTCACCAAAGCGGATGTGAGGGAAGTTTCGAAGGCGCTGGGGCTTCCCACCTGGGATAAGCCTTCATTTGCCTGCCTTGCTTCGCGTTTCCCATACGGTGAAGAGATCACAGTGGAAGAATTGAGGATGGTGAATGAGGCAGAGGGTTTCCTGATTGGATTGGGGTTTAAACAGGTTCGAGTCCGACGCTATCAGCATCTTGCAAGGATCGAAATCTTCAAGGAAGAGATAGGACGATTTCTGGATGAGGCTTTGAGAGAGAGGGTTGTCCATCATCTGAAAAAGATCGGTTACCATTACATCACCCTGGACCTTCAGGGATTCCGCTCTGGATCAATGAACGAGGTGCTGTGATGAAAGCCATTGCCATGCTCTCCGGCGGGCTCGACAGCACCCTGGCCGCAAAGATGGTTCTGGAACAGGGGATTGAACTGGAGGCCCTCAATTTTCTGACGGTCTTCTGCACCTGCACCAACCGGGGGGAGACCTGCCTGGCATCCCAGAAGGCAGTGGAAAGTCTTGGGATCCCCTTAAGGGTGTTCAATGTCTCTGAAGAGTATCTCGATCTGGTCAAGCATCCCAGGCACGGTTACGGAAGGAATATGAATCCCTGCATCGACTGCAGGATCTTCATGCTGAAGAAGGCAAAGGCGTATATGGAGGAGTCAGGAGCTTTGTTCATCGTCACCGGCGAGGTCTTAGGCCAGAGACCCATGTCCCAGAGAAGGGATGCGATGCGCCTGATCGAAAAGGAAGCCGGGCTGGAGGGCCTTATTCTACGGCCTCTCTCAGCTCAATTCCTTCCGGTCACCCTTCCGGAGAGGGAAGGATGGATCGATCGTGAGAAACTTTTAAATATTCAGGGCCGATCAAGAAAACCGCTGATGAAATTAGCAGAGCAGTTCAATATCCGCGACTACCCCTGCCCGGCAGGAGGATGTCTACTCACTGATCCAGGGTTTGCACGCCGGATCAAGGACCTGATGGACCATCATTACGATTTTTCACTCAACGACGTCCACCTTTTGAAGTTCGGGAGGCATTTCCGCTTATCTCCGGCAGTGAAACTGGTGGTCGGCAGAGATGAAGAGGAGAATCAAAAGATTGAAACCTTCTCGCGGGAAGGAGATGTTCTGCTCAAAACGGTTTGTTATCCTGGCCCCCTCTCTCTTCTGCGAGGCGGAGTCAATAGTCCAGAGCTTGATAAGGCGGCAGCGATCACGGTTCGCTACAGTAAAGCCAAAGAGCTTGACAAGGTAGAAGTAATCTACAGGGTGGGATGCGAAAATCAAGGGCACTATATTTTTGTTACACCCATTCCCGAAATAGAGATTGAGGCATTGATGATAAAAGAATGAACCTGAATCATAAAAGGTTCAGTTGGTAGGGGGGAGAAAGGAAGGTTATGCAATGGACTTTCAGGATAAAAAAGAGAAGGTCATAGGAGGGAATAAGGGGAGACCTTCATGGTCGATTGTCCTTTTAATAGTCATCGTCATCGCTCTCGGGGGGATTGCCTACTGGGTCATTCAAGGAAATACCGGAGCCAATCCCAGAGTTTCATCCCAGCCGAAGGTAAGCGGAAAGGTGGATTATGCCGGCCAGACAGTCCGCATGACCGATGTCCAGGCCAAGGTGGAAAATGGAAAGATTATGATTCCCGTGCATGTAGTCAAGGAAAAGAAGATCGTTCGATTCGAATATGAAGGGAAAGGACTTCAAATACCTCTTTTAGCCTATCTGACCATGGCGGGGAGAGTGGTGACTGCTGTTAGCATGTGCGAGCCCTGCAAATCGACCCGTTTCCATATCAAGGACAAAACCTTTGTATGCAATGCCTGCTATACGGAATGGAATCTGGAGACGCTCAAAGGGATCAGTGGAGGATGCATGAATTATCCGCCTGAGGTGATTCCAAGCATTGTGGAGAAAGATTTGATTCTGATCGATGAAAAGGTGGTTCTGGAATGGAAGCCGAGGGTCTGAATAATGATCAATGTCCAATGACCAATTAGCAATGGCCAAATACCAAAAATCTTTATTAAAAATTATGTAGGAGGATAGAACAACATGACCGAGAAGAAACCAATCTTTAAACCCGTGAGCGAAAAAGAGGTGACCCGTGCGATTGTAGATGGTTTTGCCCGGCAGTTCATCGAGTACGTGGAGAGCGACTGCCTCATCATCGGAGGAGGGCCAAGCGGCCTGATGGTAGGAAGGGATATTGCCCTCAAAGGGGTGAAAACGCTGATCGTTGAGCGGAACAATTATATCGGAGGTGGATTCTGGATCGGCGGCTACCTCATGAATAAGGTGACCGTCAGGGAGCCGGGCCAGAGGATCCTTGAAGAGTTAGGCATTCCTTATGAAAAGGCAGTTGAGGGCCTCTATGTGGCAGATGGGCCCCATGCCTGTTCGAAGTTGATCGCAGCGGCCTGCGATGCCGGAGTAAAATTTGCCAACATGACCATGTTTGATGATGTGGTGCTTAGGCAGGGAAACCGGGTAAGCGGCGCCGTGGTGAACTGGACTCCAGTCAATGCCCTGCCCAGGGAGATCACCTGTGTCGATCCTATCGCCCTGGAATCTAAATTTGTCGTGGACTCCACAGGCCATGACGCCTGTGTGCTGAAAAAGCTCGAAGAGAGAGGTTTATTTAAGACCGCCGGGTATGGAGCGATGTGGGTGGAGCAATCAGAGGATCTAGTCGTTGAGCATACCGGAGAGGCCCATCCAGGGTTGATCGTCACCGGGATGGCTGTCGCAACCGCCTACGGCCTTCCGAGAATGGGGCCGACCTTCGGGGCCATGTTGCTTTCGGGTCGTAAGGGGGCCCAGGTTATCCTTGAGAAGATGAAAAAGAAGTGAGTGATTTAACCGAACGAATTCCTGCCTCCATCGAATTATATGAAGAGGGAGATTTAGGTGGGCTGGATCTCAAGGGGCTGGGTCAGTATCTCAAAGAGAAGACTTCCATTCCTTTCTCTCTTCGCGGAAATATCTACGATGGGCTCCCTGAAGAAAAGATCGAGGCAGTGGCCCATGAGCTGGCTAAAATCAAAGTGAGAGATCCCGGGAAGGAGTTCGACTCAGGGACACCGCTTCAGGCCGAGAGGGATTATGAGGAGAGAAGGATAAGAGGTCCGAGATGGAGAATCATCGGGATCCTTTATGAGGGGATCTTTTATCAAAAGATTATCCGAGATCTCCTTCCGGAGGCGAAGTTGGGTTCCAGAAATTGCAACATCCTCTTTACCAATCAGCTCTTCGGGACATGGGATCAGGGCGACTTGAGATACCATGCCAGGGTCAGTCTCTACGGGTTTCCACATCTTATTTCCACCTCCGGGCTTGTGGAGGCCCCTGCAAAGCCGAAAGAGTTTTATTTCAAGAAGCAGATGGGCCAGCCCCTGGAGTTATTAAAAGAGGAGTATCGAGGCCGTTTCCTCGACCATAACGACAAGAGGATGACAGAGGTTTTAAAAGGTTATTCCATGCAGGCCCTCTTTTATCAGGTTACAGGCAACCCCTTCTGCGAAGACAAGGATTGTCGCCTCTTCAATAGCCACTGGCAGGAAGAGGTCATCCATTCCCAGCTCGATGGCCAATACGAATTTTGCCCAAGGCATGAAGCTATTTTAAAAGGGTTAAGGGAACGATCAATGTAATCCCCCTATATCCCCCTTTATAAAAGGAGGAAAAACTTTTTCAACCCCCACTTTATTAAAGGGGGGTCGGGGGGGATTATAGGTGACTTAATGAAACTTAGAGACATTTCGATCAACAATCTCCGGAGGCGCAAGGGTAAGGTCTTCTTCCTCATTCTTGGTCTCACGATTGGAATCACGACAGTGGTGACCCTTATCTCTATCACCCGGATGATGAACGAGGATATTGCGAATAAACTGGATGAATTTGGAGCCAACATCCTCATTCTCCCCCGGTCCGATGCCCTCTCTCTCTCCTATGGGGGAATGAATGTGGGAGGGGTAGCGATGGATAATCAGCCCCTGAAGGATTCGGATATCCCGAAGATCAGGCAGATCGAGGTCCGGGAAAACATCAGCACGGTTTCGCCGAAATTGATCGGGATTGCCGAAATAGAAGGCAAAAGAATCTCCCTCATGGGCGTTCAATTTCAGGAGGAGGCGAGGATTAAAAAATGGTGGAAGGTTCATGGAAAATTTCCCAAGCATCAGGAAGAAGTTCTCCTTGGGAATGAGGTGGCGGTAAGGCTTTTTAAGAGCGCCGGAGATACCTTCTCAATCAATGGAAGGACGGTCAAGGTGACAGGAGTGCTGGATGAAACCGGATCCCAGGATGATTTTCTCATCTTCGGGGATTTGAGTTTTGTTCAGGAGATGATGAAGAAACCAGGGGTTCTGAGCCTGATCGAAGTGTCGGCCTTCTGTAATACCTGCCCGATTGAAGAGATCGTTCGACAGATTTCAAATGAATTGCCTCATGCGAAAGTTACTGCCATCAAACAGACCCTCCAAACCAAGATGGAGGCTTTAAACCATTTCAAGAAGTTTTCGATCGGGATATCGGCGATTGTCCTTTTCATCGGAGGCCTGATTGTCTTTACGAATATGATGGCCTCTGTGAACGAGCGGAAGAGAGAAATTGGTATCTTTCGAGCCATTGGATTCCGGAAAGCCCATGTGATCCGGATCATCTTTTTAGAGGTATTCGTTATTGGATTGGTGGCGGGAGTGACGGGTTCCTTTTTGGGTTTTGGGGTTTCACACCTGATCGGACCGGTCATTACAGGGATGAAGGGGGGGGCCTGGGTCATCGATCCATTGCTGGCCATAGGAGCGATTTTTCTCTCTGTCCTGGTAGGGATCCTGTCGAGCATCTACCCGGCTCTCCATGCTTCGAAGATGGATCCGACCGAGGCGCTGAGGGCGCTTTAAGCGGAGAAACGCAAAGAGCAAAGCGCATAGAGCATAGCGTAAAAAGATTTTGTATTAAAAACTCTATGCGCCATGCGCTCTGCACTATGCGAATTTGGGTTTTATGATGAGTTTGATTGAGATTAAAAACCTATCCAAAACCTATGAAGGCGGAGAAGAAAAAGTCCGCGCCCTTGTCGATGTGGATCAGAATATCGAGAGGGGAGAATTCATCTCTGTCATGGGTCCCTCCGGGTCGGGGAAATCGACCCTCCTTACGATTCTCGGCGGGATCAATCATCCGACAGAGGGAGAAGTGGTTGTCGATGAAATTCCTATCTACAAACTTTCCCTGGAAAGATTGGCCGATTTCAGGAGAGAATATCTGGGTTTCATCTTTCAGTCCTTTCAGTTGATTCCCTACCTCACAGTAATCGAGAATGTGATGCTTCCTCTCTCGATCACAGAAAGATCAAACCGTGAACAGATCAAAATGGCCGAAGAGATACTGGACAGGATCGGTTTGAAAGGGAAGGAGAGGAGGCTTCCAGATCAACTCTCAGGAGGGGAGCAGGAGAGGGTGGCCATTGCCAGGGCCCTGGTCAATGCACCGCCCATTTTGCTCGCGGATGAGCCAACCGGAAACCTGGACACCCGGACGGGAAAGGAGATCATGGAGTTATTCAAATCCCTTAACGGAGAGGGGCAGACGATCATCATGGTCACCCACAATCCGGAAAACGCTGCCTTCTCCTCCCGAACTATTTCCCTTCGAGATGGCAGTATCGTTGATGGAGGGGAGGATAAAAAAAATAATTAGTCTGTTAGCTAAAATTTAAAACTACACACCTCCTAATCTCCTCTCCCCAAGGGGAGAGGATGAAGGTGAGGGGGTTATTCCTAATCCACCCTCACCCCAACCCTCTCCCGCCAGCGG